>JAFLLC010000007.1 GCA_019162745.1 Deltaproteobacteria bacterium
GCCTGAGTTGCTGGCAGCGCCGTAATCGCCTGAGTTGCTGGCAGCGCCTCTTGTGCCTGAGTTGCTGGCAGCGCCTTGGTAGCCTGAGTTGCTGGTGGTGTCAGTAGCTTTGATACGGGACATCGTGTATTCAATGGCGGCACTGATAAGACCAGGTAACCCGATGGATGCTTTAATCATCAGCTTTGAAGACGCAACCTTAGTATCATCTCCATGCTTGCTAATCTCACCAGCGGCTTCGACTTCTGCGAACTCAGATGAAGCTGGTTCATAATATTTGAAGACATCGAGAGGATATTCGCACGAATGAAAACCACCCTCGCACGCTTTAACTTTCCCCTGGTGCTCGTAGGACTCACCGACTTTGTACTGATAACCACGGCACTGCATGTTTTTATCAAAACCTTTGTACGCTTTGATGACAGGTTGTTGAGGTACGGCACCCTCAACGGGTACCGCTTTCTTCTTGGCCGGCGCTTTCACTTTCTTGGCTGTTGTCATGGCGTCAGTCCTCCAGCGCTTTAGGATCGATAGACAGCAACTCTTCCCATGCAGTCAGACAGTCAGTAGAATCATCGAACTTTTTCCACGTTTTCCATGAATCACCGAACTTGATTCGGTCACCACCGTTGCGGTAGAACTCGAAGCCTGCAGCACGAAGCTTATGCATGCACTTATGGCCAGACACTGTCCCTTTGACATTTCCGGCCACGTTGATCAGACCATCTTCTATCATTTTTTCAAGATCACGCTCTGCAGCAGAGAAGGTCTCTCTGGCCGGTAACGTCATCCATCCTGCACGAGGATCCTCGGCGCTAATTGATAGCTGCTTGGCCTCGCGATCGTACTTGACCAGGCTGAAACCGGCGGTCAGAATCTTCGCTTCGTTGCGATTGAATCCCCAGGTCATGAGGTTTTCAAAGGTGAGCTCACTTGCAGGTGTAATCAGCTTGTCAGGTTCATCCTTGAAACATATTCCGGCTTCGATGTTCTCGGGAGTGAAACAGACATCACGGTAACCGCACTCGCGCCATTCGTGGCAGATTGAATCGCGTTCAGCCTCCTGCGCCTGTTTCTTCTCTTCCTCAACTTCCTTCAGTAGGCAGATCTGACTTGCGTTGCACTGGTCTTCGCATGTTTCACAGCACTTTTCGCAATGGGTGGACTCGTGGCAACGAGTACACTCCGTCGGCATAACAGCAACCACGCCCTCCTGGACAGCCTGCTTGCACTCCCACACATATTCATTCTGTTTGCAGCCATTGCCCTCGGTAGGGTCGTTATAGTGACAGCTGGTATTGCCGCAGATAGATATTTCGTGATCTTCTTCTTCGGGCTCCAGGACTACTTCTACCGGTACCGAGGCCTCAACCTGTTCCTCAATGGCTTGCTGCTTATCTTCTTCCCGCTCAAAATCAAGTTTCTCCTGGCGTTCCTCGTCACTCAGCTTACGCTGTGAGATGGTCACGCCGGTATCAGCTCGGATCGTGTAGACCATGCCCCTGGCATAATCAAAATCAAGGTCACACTCGACCTGACGATCTTCTTTTCGGAGAGTGATCTTCCGAGCCAGAACACGACTGTCAGCAATGCATTTATTCAGATCAGCCGTGAACTTCGACATGACCTCCTTTTTCTCGGCCTCGATCTCGGCCTGCTGCTGGGTAATCGCGGCCAACTCCTGTGAATAAACGGCGATCTCTTCCATTGTCAGATCGCACTGCAGATTCTTGTACATGGTATGTTTTGACATGATCTACCTCGCCGCCCACGCCGGGACCGGCGCGGTTGATTTAGTGGCTGCGGGAGTAGTTGCAGCTGGTGCTCCTGGTGCAGTCGTTCCCCATGCTCCACCTGTCGCGGCAGCGGCTACAGAAGTGGTTGCCACTTTCTCGCCAGCAGCAGGGACAGGTGGCAGCGGCTTGTCACTGATGTACTCGCCCTTGTTGTATTCCTCGTCATCCAGTGTGATGATCTTCTTGAACTCGTTGTTGACGTAGTAGTTGCCATC
Source organism: Deltaproteobacteria bacterium (assembly GCA_019162745.1). Taxonomy (GTDB): domain Bacteria; phylum Desulfobacterota; class Desulfuromonadia; order Geobacterales; family Pseudopelobacteraceae; genus JACRCG01. The sequence goes on from JAFLLC010000007.1 coordinate 2,012, forward strand.
CTTCTGGCTCTGCTCGACAACACACTTGACCTTTGCCAGAAACACCAGGCTGTTGAAATCTGCCCAGTCGGACAACTGACGGCCGGCAGCTGCTGCAGGTGAAGCGTCGGATGGTGCAATACCTCGGGCGCTCTCCACGATGGCACGCAAAGTGCGCATGCTGATCTTTGCAGCCTGATCGGAACCGACCAGAGTGAAGTTCTGCCAGATCTTACGGCCAGCGAAAGTGCCCTGTGCCTCAAACTCGACATCGATGTACTCGTTACCCTTCCCGGACTTGCAGAACAGGTTGTGAGTAGTGCCTTCTTTGCCAGCTTTCGGCGGACGGATGGTCATCTTGAAAGCAACAATCGAATCTTCGGGGATTGCGGAACCTGTTCCCTCGTTTTGAAGTTCAGCTGAATTGAAATCGAGCATGGTTACTTTTTCTCCTTTTTTGGAATTGGGTTAATGTATTTGCCGCCGGTCGCGGCTTCGAGTTGTTCGTGGAAAGCTGACCAGGTCTTGTCCTTGCCGATCAGGATCTCGTCAGGAAGTGGCCAGCGTGATTTTGCTTTCCATGCCGGACGTTCAGACAGGTGAATCATGCGGTCACCGGTGCCGATACCGCGGGTACGCTCCTCGTTGATTCCGGTCTTGGTCTTCTGGATGTTTACCTTGTAGTTGAGGAATGCAACGATGTCAGACCACTCCTGCCAGAGAGCAAAGGCGCGTTTCTGCATCTTGATCTGGTAACAGTCGTAAGGATCAGAGTCCGGAGGGGAAATGTTTTTGATTTCAGAATGAGCCAGGACAACAATATCCATCCCCTTGGTGTGACGGAGTGAATCCAGGCCGCCCATGACATGACGCCACCAGCGGTCAACCTCGATATATCCCTTGCCGTAACCAAAGGACTCGATTGACTCCTTGCCGTGGTGTTCACAGCATGCAGCCCACAGGAGCGGCTCCAGCCAGTCCAGCGTGTCGAGTACCACCGTTTTGTACGGGTGATCACCATGCAGAGCCTGGATAACATCGATAACGCCCTGAAAGGTTGTGACCAGGGGAAAAGCCGGGATATCGATTGCAGCGGAACCATCCTCGATCTGCAGGAGGATCGGACTCTTGAATGTGGCGGCAAAGGTATTCTTGCCGATGCCCTGCACACCGTAGATCAGGATTTTCTGCGGAGGGAATACCGCATTTGCTGAACGGATCTGATCAAGCATTCTCCACCTCCTGGAATGCAATCGTAGGTTTGCCGGGTTTCACGGTACGTGCTTCGGCAAACAGGGCTTTCACCTCGGGTACGAGTTCCTTATATTCCTTCTCCCCGATCTTGAGTTCCATCTTCATATATGCGCGGGGATCGTCTCCGGCTCCTGCAATGCGATCAAACAGTTCGTTGAGCTTTGTCTGATCCCACTCCACCTTCTTGGGTACCGTTTCGGTGATCTTGTAGCCGTCAAAGGTCAGGTTGATAGCGCCGAACTCCTTGGCCTGTAACTTGCGCAAATCAGCAAGTCGCTGTGCCAGCATGTGTTCGATATCGATGTTGATGGCGCTAATCTGCTCTTGCAACGGGGTGATGTGCTTCTCATAGAGCGCCTTGATCTCCACTTCGAAATCGGCTTTTTTCTGCATCAGTTCTTTCAGCATTTCGCCTCCGATATGGTGACCGTCACTCCTGGACGGTCTGAGTAGTGTTTTGATACGACCAGCCGGACAATCTGCTGATCAGCTTGATAAAGGATGCTTTCAAGTGCATCCATGACGCCCTTTGCGAAGTTGTCGCAGTCGGGCTTTGTGACGGGGAATAGTGCTTTTTTCTTGGCTTTCGGACGTTCGACGTTAACGACCAGGACCATTACCAGGGGAATGTCCCGAGTGAACATCGGGACGTTGAACTGCTCCATGTGATCCAGAGCGCAGGATTTGACCCATGACTTGTAATCCTTGGCCGGTGTCGCATCGTAGGTCTGGACGAAATTGCCGCGACGTGCGAACCGTGGGCGGGATTGAGCAACCGGCTTGCCCGGTACGAAGAACTCAATCATGTTGTGCCGCCTTCTCTGCATGGTATGTCCGGAGCAACATATTCCAGGCAACCTGACTACCATGGTAGCAACCTGTCTCCGAATCTCGTGCCAGCGGATCAATCTGGCACTCTTTCAGGTGGCGCATAGTGGCATCATAGAAACGGCGATCGCCATCATCGAACGGCTTCAGACAGTTAAACGTTGCATACTTCTTCTCTCCGGCAGCGAATACATCAGCCAGCAGTTCAGCTACTTCCAGCGGCATGGCGAACCACTGTTTTTTGTCCTGGTCAAACTTGAGGCCTTCCGGTTCCTGAAACATTGCCTTGATCGCTTCTTTTTCTTGTGGTAGCATTTGATCTCCAGTCTGTTGTACGATCTGATTCGCCGCACTCGCTATGCGGCGTTTCTGCTTTGTATTCTTCACTTCCAGTCATCACCCCTTTCTTTGTCTTCTTTCGCTTCGATGATCCTTTCAACCTCCAGTTCCTTCATGTACTCGATGAATTCCGGATCTGATTCCTCCTCATCATCTGGAGGCGACTGGTTGTCGAAATCTGCCTGCGCTTTCGCCATGGCCCTCTGTTGTCTGTGGTAGGCCTGGATGTTCATGCTGCACTCGCAATCTTCGCCGCTACAGGCTGAGCGTCGCGATCACATGCTTTAAGTGTCGCCATCAGTACCAGACCGATGCAAATACCAACGGCCAGCAGTGTGAGCATGGCAAACGCTCTGTTCTTTCGACCTGGGTAGACATAGGTGGTTGACCTGTTCAGCCGTTGCATCTTGTCGTGTCTGTTGAGTACATCGTTCATGCTGATTTCCTCCGTTCTCGTTGGCTGTATGCTTTCAGTAATGCTTTTGACTCTTCCCGCTTTCCCTCTTTCAGCAGTTGTAGTGCCTGCTGCTGAACCTGATGCACTGAGTCGAGTGGAGCAGGAGAGGGGATTTGCAAACTTTCCCGAACCGCCTTTACAATCGCCTGGATGTCTTCTTGATCGAGTGTCATCGCTTACCTCATTTGCTGCCGTCAGTTTCTTCAACAAGTGTAGAAACAACATCGAAAAAAAAGGACGGGTCAACATCAAACGTATTGCAAATCACGAGCAGATTATCAATTGTTGGGGAGTTAATTCCATTTTCCCAGATGCCTAACTGTTGCTTTTGCTTGCCCATCTTTCCTGCCATTTCTTCAAGTGTCATCCCGTTTGCTTCCCGCAGTTCCTTGATCCGTTGAAACCTGAATTCTACCATTTATTAGCCTCCTCTCTTCCCGCTGTTTTTTTAACATCTCCGGGAAATGTTTGCACAGTTGGTTAAACTTGCAGTCTTGTTTCTACACGTGTAGAAATATCTTTGTCAACGCTTTTTTTTAGAGTAAAGTATTTTATCGTTTACAGGAGGGGGCCAAAATGAAGAAGACATTCCCGAGAGTAAGAGAATTATTGCAGGCAGAAGTCAGCAAGTTTAACAGCGTCAACAAGGTGTCGATCAAGACAGGCCTTACAAATAATACAATTGGTAAATACCTGGAAGGCATATCAGAACCCCAACAGGAAACGCTCGAAAAGCTGTCAGAGTATTTCAAGAAGCCAGTTGCCTGGTTACGTGGAGAAACCGATGATGAGTCGGTAAAGATCAGTGTGGGATCCCTTGCAAGCAGACTCGGCGTAGATCCGAAAGAGGTTATGGCTAGACTGAATGCAATTATAAGTTCAGAGACTCCTGATACAGCTTCTTTTACCGGCTATGTCTCATCTGCGCACCAGACAAGAAAGATACCAGTAGTCAGCATAGCCCAGGCCGGCGCTAATGGATTTTGGGAGGATGCTTACGAGCTGGGGAGTGGTATGGAGATGATTGATTGTCCGCCGCAGATAACAGATCCTGCAGCAATAGCCTTCAAGGTGGAAGGTGACAGTATGATCCCAAGATATTACCCGGGAGAAACTGTCATAATTGACACCACCAAAGATGTCATGAATGGAAATGATGTGATTGTAAAATTACGTGACGGACAGGTAATGATAAAACAGTATCGCCGTACTAACGGCACCATTATACTTGAGAGTTACAACAAGTCAGAAGAGATGATTATTGTGTCAGAGCAGGATATAGAGCGTTGTTATAAGGTAGTTTGCAGACTATAAGGAGTGGTTGTGGAGATGCCTCATACAAGTACTATGCAAAAATTAGTTCTGATATCTACTGCAATATTGCTTCTTGTTGTGTCATTTGGTGAGAGTCGAGATGTCCATTTGGCCAAAATTTTAGGGATAGTTTTTGCCTCGATATTTTTAACATACGGTATCGGGCAGTTGCAGATATCCAAGCCTAACTTTGTGACATATCAAAACTTGAAAAGAGTCATCTATTGCAGTCTTTTGATAGTCATAGGGTTTGCATCAGTTATCGCTGGAATACAAATATTTGAAGCATACAAAGCAAAAGCTGAACATGAAAAAGCGCTTAGTCGTGAACTTAACAAAACTGTTGAAGAAAAAGCCAGAGAAGCAAAAGCAGTTGAAGACAAAGTAAAAAGGTTAAGAGCAGAAGAAGATCAACAGAAGAACGAAGAGAATAAAATGCAAAATCTACTGAAGTCACTGCGAAACAAATAATTAATCACAAAAGGAGCCTCGACATGAAATTTATTTATATGGTTTTGATTGCGATTCTTTTTGCCGGTTGTGCCTCTCGTCCTAAATTTAATATCAATGCATCTATTCCATCTTACATCGAAGTGGACGGTGTTGTTGTTTGTGAGGCTGTGCCTTGTACGATAACACCTCCTCATTATGTATCTCCATTTGGTGATTGCCACTCAGGTGGGTCTTTGCGTTCCGTAATAGTGGCATTCCCTAAAGACAAATCGAAGGGATTCGTTCAGCAAAAAACAATTAATGCATCGTGCAATGACGACAAAGCAGTATTTTTTGATATGGAAGTAACAGGTGGGATTCAAACTATACCGATTAAACCATGAGCGTATACACCCATCCAAACAAACCCGGCTGGCAGATGATCAAGATCTTCCACGGGAAAGAGAAGCCGGAATACATTCCGTTCCCTGGCACCAAGGAAGAAGCCCAGATCCATGAGAAGGAGTTGCGCGGGATCACTGATCGTAGCGACCCTATGTTCCTTGACAAGCTGCCCGAGTTCAAGATTGCCTACAAGAACGAAGTCATGAGTGGGACATACGATGATTTCGGTTTCGCCTGGCTACGGATTGAGCCATTCTTCAAGAGTATGAAGATTCGCCATATAACCCCGCTGATCATCGAGCAGTACAAAGCTTTTCGATTAAGCCAGGTGTGGAAAGGTAAGCCGATCAGCAAGCGCACCGTGAACCGTGAACTATCATATCTCTCGAAATACCTCTTGTTTTCTGGCAGCGGCATGAAACCAGTCAAGTTCCGGAAGAAGGATTGTGCAGCTCCGCCGGCCGAACCGATGAGCATGGATGCCATGGATGAGATTGTTGCCCTGTTGAAGTACCCGGTCAAGCAGCTGGTCCAGCTGATGGAATACAACGGGATCCGGAGGACTGAAGCATTCACGATCAAGTCCGCTGATGCCGACAAGGACGGAAAGTACATCAGGATCTGGGGGAAGGGCGGGAAGTGGCGCATTGCTCCGATAGAAGAGCCGCAACTGCAGAAGGATATTATCGAGGCAAAGAAAGCACGTCCGGACGGTTACCTGTTTCCGAACATGCGGAAAGGTAAGTTCCACCTGCAACCCTACAAAGACATCAGAAAGACGCTGAAAGCCGCAGCAGTAAAAGCGGGGGTAACACAGCGGGTTTATAATCACCTATTCCGCCACTCATTCGCCACAGCTCTGGTGGAGGAGGGCGAGAACATGGCGATCATCCAGGAGCTGTTGGGGCACGCAGATATCAAGCAGACAAGAGAATATACAAAAGTCACATCTAATCATACCAGAAGAGGTACAGCCAGACTAATAGACAGAAACCCCGCTATAACCGCTACAGATCAAAACCAGTGATAACAACACTTAACATCATATCCTGTAAAGCTGGGGGTCTAGTGGTCGCAAGTTCAAATCTTGTCGCACCGACCATAAACAAAGGGCTAGCGGGTTTTTAAAACCTTCTAGCCCTTTACTTTTTTAGCGGATTTTAGCGGGGTATCAGAACCGCCACTCAGCAAGCACAGCCCCGTGCGCCTCTGACTTCTCCGTAGGACTCACCGCGATCTTTGCTCCTACCTCCGCCAGAAGATGAATATCTTTGATCCTCAAAATATCCCTACGATAATAAATAGGAATCTTTGTTCCCTGAGTCCCGATCTCATACCCAACGCCCAGAGTGTTGTTTCTCTCAAAAGCGAACCATGGTGCCTTGTTGATCTCTACCTGGCTGGTGACTTCTCCAGTAACAGTATCAATCTTTGTCAGAACAACAGCCCCGTTGGGTGCATGTGGAACTTCGGCAGTGTCCACCCATTCCTCTGATTCGGTTATTGCTGCCTCCGGATATTTTTCAGCCACCTTCTTTTTCGGGACTACCTTGATCGGCGGCTTGATTACCGGCCCTGGCACCTTCTCTGCACTGACCGCCGGTTTCGTCGGCTGGAAACCCTGACCAGGTGTCGGAGGCCTCGCACCCCAGAGACTCCAGGCAAGATACACAATGATGAAGATGAGGGCGGCAATTCCGGCATACAACTTCCAGGGGAGTTTATTCCATTGGATTGTCGGCACTGACATTAGGAACCCCCTTGTATTTGGAATAGGCATCGATGCAGAAGATAGCAGCCGTGAACATCACCCAGTCTGTCCCGGATATCTTGCCGGTGGATAGGAACCAGTTTGCGACTATCCACGCGACATACTTCTTGGCAATGAAGGTGTAAAAAAGACGGTGTATTCTACCCCACATAGACGTGTCCCTCCTGCGGATCCATTCCCGCGATCACCCAGGCAGGAACATCGAAGTCCGGACAGGTTTTGCCTGAATTGAAAGCGGGATTGCAGTGTCCGACAATCTCAGCGCCCGGATACTCATCCGCCAGATTCGTGACCAGGAACTTCAAGGCCGCCCACTGCTCAGGAGTGTACTTGCCCTGACCGATCAGACAGATATTCACGCTGACCGTATTGAATCCCTTGACCGCTGCCGGGACCTCCTCCTGGTGACGGCCTTCCCACAGCTGGCCGTCTATCCCGATTACGAAATGATAACCAACGGCTTTCAGTTCAGGATGCCATTTGTTACGCCATGCGTCGGATCGTTGGAATCCTCGCTCCTGGTGCCACTGATCAACATCCTCTATGGTGAACTGATTGCCGGACTGTTTTCTGATTGGACATGCTGCTTCATGGATTACGATGAACTTAATATCTCTCGACATTGATTACCCCCCCCGTTTTACTGACATATAGATTCTATAAATTTCCCTCACTAACCCAAGTACCAGGATTACCCGCTACAGTGCACACCCATGATTTAGGCTGACCAACTACAGCCGGAGTTCTTATTACCCTATCATTTACAGACCAGTTTGCACCATCTGGTATTGTTGGGTAGTAAACAACTTTATAAGGACTGGTTGCTGTTGCGTTGTACCCACCGGATGCATCTGAGCCATTTCCTGACAGGTGTGTATTTTCCAGTATTGGTCTATAATTTGGTGTTACCAGAAAGGTGAAAGCAGCGGTACAATTTAGTATTGCATTATCTTTAGCCTTAATTTCCCTACCAAAAGAACCAGACACTACATATCCATCTGCATTAAGGCCAATGTCATGACTATTTATCACATTAGATGAGATAGTCCCAAATGTAGGTACTGTATTATCAATGTAAATACCCTTCTTTGAAGTGCCTAACTTCATACCCACAATAACATTGCCAGTAACAACAAGGCTCTTCATGCTAGAACCTAGAATTAAGTACAAACCATCTCCGTCAATGGTAGTATTTTTAATCAAGTTGTTACGTACAATTAGCTCCTTCATTGTAACAGTGCTGCCTGAGCTAATTCCTCTGGTACAATTAAGAATCGTGTTTCCCTCTATAGTTGCACCAGAGAAGTTAGCCAGACCTCTGATTCCATAACCTGTGCATGTATCAACTACGTTATTCATGATCTTAGAATCACCAAGGCCATGGACAGTGATACCACCAGTAGTGCTTGTACGGGCTACACCAAGGCTTGTCTTGCCTGAGTTATAAACATAGTTGTTGCTCACCATTACAGGTGCACCGTTATTATCATCCCCTGTGATAAGGATACCACCAGAAGTGTCAGCAGAACCATCTAACCCGCCGCAACTATCAACCACGTTGCTGTCTATCAAAACAGTTCCACCAGCAATACCTTCGGCGGTGTAGTAGATACCAGACCACCCGTTGTCAACTGTGATATTATTGGCAACTATAATATCAAGATAATCGCCATTTCCAGCGCCGGTGCAGTATGTGACTATCCCGTGCCGATAGTGGTTTTTACAGATATTATTAGTAACAATGCCTTTACCACCACCTATATAACCAAATATTTGAATCCCTGCGGAGTTTTGGCTGTAGCATCGGTTGCCATCTATCACGACATGACCAGAAGCACTATATACACTGATATCATTAGCACCGCCTCCACCTATTGCACCACCATCAATAATGTTCCCTACAATACGAATACCTGTGTTTCCTGTACGGAAGTAGATGCCCATCCCATAACCCGAAACCGGTGAACCGAAGTTGTGCAATACATTGTTTTCCACCAAGGTATCCGTACACTCATCAAACCTCATACCATTAGAATCAAGGTCTGTCGTGCCTGTGTTGTTGCCCTGTAGCGTTAAGCCGCGCACAGTGGTGTTGCTTACTGCGTATCCAGTAATGAGGTTTATATTTATAGCGTCAGCTTTCAGCACAGCACCTTGGCTGGATTCCAATTTAGTTCCATTAGCTAGGGCTACAGCTGTCTTCATCCGGTAAATTCCCTTGTCGATAATAACGTGGGGGGCGCTGTTGATAGCCTTTTGGATAGCCGCTGAATTATCTGTGCTGTCGTCTCCTACTGCACCAAACCATTCAGGGCGGGCCTCCTTTAAACCTGTCAAAACACCCGAACCCACAAGTAATCCCGGAGATTCAACAACAAATGAAGTATTCGGGTGTAATGCAACATCGCTATTTATTGTGATAATTGAATCTACAATCAATTTGATGCGCGCTGATCCAATAGCGGCAACTGCAGCACTTAAATCAGAACCATACACACTGGCGGAAACTGTAGTGCTAACATAAGGAGGCGCAGTCAACAAATATTCAATAGCCGTCCCTGCCTGGTTCCATGCCAATATCCCTCCGGGTGTAACCGATGGCAACTGTGAAAGCGGAAGAGACGAAGAAATCGGTATTTTAAGTGTTCTATTCGTTAACTCTGACAGCTGCTGGATGATCATCATCAACTTGTCGAAAACGTCCTCATGTATCTCCGGGAAAAATGCTGCCTGGTTGCGGATGCTGGTAGTTTGTACCGGCTCTACCATTCGATAGATGGTCAGCTCCTCACCTATGGCCAGAGCTGTAACCAGGGTCACGGATCCGCCGGACGTACTCCCCGCCCCGGTAAGGATATAATCAGTTGTCTCGGTCAGATCGGTGTCTATCCCCGCCGATGATGTCTTGATCACATAGACTTCAGTATTCAAAAAGAATCTAAAATCGAACGTGAACGGTCCTACTGATCCACTCCCCAAAAACTGCGCCTTACTGACATTCGTCTCGACTGTCATGTTTCCTCCCTTTTATTGTGAATCAGTTTTGTGATCTCATCCCAGTTATTAACCCACGAGTTAAATCAAGCGGTCCACTCGGTTCGTATTTACCATCTTCCATCCCTGCTAGATACCCCAGTGGCCGACCGAGAGCCCCGGCAGGTAAACCGGTAACCATGCCGATCGCGGCGAGCGTATCCTTGACCGCCATCTTCATGCTGCCATCGTCAGCAGCATATTTGTAGAGCGACACCGGAGCTCGTAAAGACGCTTCCATTTGAGACAGGAACGGAGCCGTGCTGATCCGGTCGTCATACTTCTTGTCATTCAGAAGATTCATCACGTAGTTTGCGCCGGCGCCCACAACCGGAATCATGGCCGTAGCCGTCCGCACCTGAGACATGACCAGCAGCTGCAGCGCAACATCTAGTTCATCATCGTCCGGATCCTTGCCGCCCCTGGCAGCAAACGTGATTACTTCGGAAAGAATTGCGGCTACTGCAAAGGCAGCATACAGTTTCAATAGAGTAGGAGCCGCACCTTTGACGCCATTCTCTCTGATCGCTCCGACCGCAGCACTTCCGAGCAGATTGGCCTGCATGTTGAAGTAAGTGTAAAACTGAGTGAAGGCCCGGACGAAAGGGGAACCGGTTTCAAGACGGCTGACATCTTCTGCATTGAATGTGCCTTGAGTCATCCGTACGGCACTGTCAGCACGCCGCACCGCATCTCTCTCGTTGGCACCTTCGGCCACAGCCTGATCATAAGCGCCCGACCAGGTAATAACGTCCACCGTGTGCTGGGTGATCTGCTGGAGGATGTATCCATTCTTGACGCTGAAATCCTTTACCTTCTCATAGGCGTTTGGATTGAGCAGAATGTCTTCGGCCTGCTGCTGCATGTCATAGGCAGAGTGACCGATATTCGCCGCCATGAATTCAGACATTGACGCGACTTCTCCCGCCATATCCATCGGGTGATTGACATACTTCCAGAGTGCCGACTTCAAGTGAGTTGGTTTTACCTTCGTTGCCGACAGCGCCAGGCCGGTGAATTGCTGAATGGTATTGGAGACGTTGGCAACCATCATCTGGATACCGGTATTGCGCCTGATCGTCTGGAATACCGTATCGAGTGCGCGACCTGCTGTGCCGGTTGACGGGGTGGATACCGACTGTCGTGCTGTCCGCTGTAACCAGGGCACCAGCATGTCACCGCCAGCCGAAGGATTGAACTGGTTGAGGACTTCACGAAAAGCCGGATTAACGATTACCCGGCCAACGTCCTTGACGCGGGGCTCGATGAAGCTGAAACGCAGCACCTTATCCAGAGAGGACGGGACAAGCCGCAAGTCCAGAACAAGCGGCTTGTTGTAAGTGACACGCGACTTGGTAAAGCCTCGCCCGGTGGATGGAAACATGAAGCTGTTATTTGTAGATTCAAGCGATTCTTTTTCCTGCCTGCTGGCCTGATCCTGGTTAATGTCACTGTCCACTATCGCCGGAGCATACCCGCCGCGGTAGGTGCCGAACGGAGTATTGACCGGGTTGGCAGTTATCTCACTGAAGTAGTAACCGTACATTTCGTGGTGTGCTTTCTGTGAGAGCGGCTTTGCCTCTTCCAACAGATCCCACACACCCTGAATGAAATCATAATCAGCCTTGGTCAGTTTCCCCTCAGTGATCATGCGATTTATGAAGCTGTCCCATGTGCCGGTATAGAGTCCGCCATCTTCTGCGATATAACCCCACTGCCGCCCGACGAGCAGCTTCTCCATGTTGCTTTCGTTTCCGGTATGGAGCAGGGCCCCGAGCAGTTCCTGCTTGCCGTTGAAGGTGTAACCGAGTTCAGGAGCGGCAATCTTGTCATTACTGATACCCGCCTCGATCGGTTTCAGTAGCTCCAGGTACTTGCTGATGAACTGTTTCTTGGCGGTCCGGTACTGATTCACGCCGTCAATGACCGGATTCCAGATATAGCGCCGGAATACTCCGGTGGGCTTGCCGCCGTCCATGGCATCCACCCACGCCTCGGCTCTGGTTGTAGCGGCCCTCATCCCGACCAGCGCAGCGTTGAACTTTTCCCACTTGGTTATGGCCTTGGCCTTGCCGGCCTGGTTGACCGGGAGACCGAGTTCTTCCATACGAGCGTTCAGTTCATCAATCACCTCATCACGATTCATGATCTTTCCGTCAATCTCGATCTGCTTGGTGCGCCTGGACAGCTCCCACAGATTCATAACGGCATCGTTGACAGCAAGGAACTCATCCATGGTCAGCTGCTTGTATGGTTTCGGTGCTTGAGTGGCGGTATCCACCGCGGCACTCAGGTCTGCATATATCTCCGGGTTGTACTGCTGGATCTGCGCCAGATACTCGGCAGCATCCATGCCGTTCTTGTCGATCTGATAACGGGACAGAATCGCCCGAGCCGCGTTGACCAGGTTGATATCGCGGGACTTGGCAAGTTTCTCATCCGACTTTTTGAGCTTGTCGTATTCCTTCATGATGCCGTCGATCTGCTCTTGTGCTGCCGTTGCCTCACGATACAGGTAATGATTAAGGAGCTGCTGCTGTTTTGCCTCTCCGGCCGTCTGCCAATCCTTCTTGGCCACTGCATCAAATGCTTTCTTGCCTGCCCTGCGCTCTGCCTCCAGATAGAGACGCGGAGTAATATCTCCGATCTTCTTGTCACCGATGATCTGGGCCGCCGCCATCTGGAATGTTTCGCGGGAGGGGATCGAGGCGTTCATTTCCCGTTTGCCTTGTCGGTCAGCTTCCTTGGCAGACTTGGCTTCTTCAGTCAGTTTCCTGATCTCTTCTTCTTTGGCACCACGTTCTATAGCAACGGCAAGATTCTTTTCAGCCTCAAACCATCTGCGCTCATACTCACTGTTCGCTTTAGCTTGCTGGTCAACTTCCTTTGTGGCGGCATCCACCGCCGGTTTTACAACCTTCTGCTGCCTCCTGATCGCCCTGAGTTCTGCCGCCATGACGATGGCACGACTGTCGCCATGAATTGCCGCCAGAGCTTCATCAGCCACAGTACCGTCAAGCAGCATGTCACCGTACTGCTCACGCATTCTGATATCAGTTTCGCCCTCGATATACTTCTTGATTGGAGGTGCTTCGATCATCTCCTTAATCATGGCATCGCCTGATTCATAATCGAACATAGCGGCCACCTGATCGGGATGCATGCCGCCTTCATTGGTATAAATATAACCGAAACCACGTGGCAGACGTTTCAGGAACGGTTCACCGTACATCTTCACCAGGGCAGCACGATCCAGCTTCATTACCGGGCCTTCAGTTCCGTCAAACATTTTGCCGGTAGAAAGTAAACGAATGGCGCGATATACCGGGGCGACCTGCGTTTCCGCCTCGACCTCACCGAGAAGAGTTTCCCGCGCATCCTTCCACCACTGCGCGTGCTCTCGCGCTTTCTCCTTCATCAGCTTACGTTCCAGCTTTTCAACCTCTTCAGCATGAGCCTGTGCCGCTTGCTTGCGATATGCGTAAAATTCAGCATCAGTCATGCCGGCGTCTTCTTTTGTGGCGAAGAGCTCCACCATGTTCTGAGCCTGCCGGGCCTGCTTGATTTCAGACTCGCTGGCAAGTAGACGATCAAAGACCCCGCGCACATCGTCATTCATTTTGACGTTGAGTCCGGACAGGGTTTTGTAGATGGAAGTCAGCCAGGATTTGAAACGCTGGAAGATCGGCTGCAGTTCTGCGGAAGGCGCTTTACCTTCCATCAGATATGACTCGCCACCACGGGCAAACTGTTCGTGCATCTCGCGTGAGAGTTCGCCGTCAGCAGTGCCGAGCCACTTGGAGATGGTTGACCAATCGTTTTTGAGTTGTTCCGGAGCGTCAGAACGTGAAGCGTCGAGCTTCAGTTCTTCCAACCAGGAGTGAGAGATTTCATGAACGAAGGTTGAAAGGTCAGCATCTTTGAGGATGCCGATCTCTCGGGCGGTCATGTCGGGAGAGGTGCGGAAGAATCCGCGATTGACTGCTGAACCCTGATAGAGAGCTTTCGCTTCGTCAAAGGTTGTCAGGTCGAGAGTTTCAGAAATATATTTACCACTTTTACCGTCCTGAATTGTCACAATGCCATCGTAACCAGCAGCAATAACAGCCTTGCTCAAATGCTTTCCACGTTTGTTGCCAAAAGCGGCGGACAGGCTCTTTTTCCAATCTTTAGCCTCGACAACCAACGGGCTGACAAATGTCAACTCACCAGAAATCATTTTATCTGAAAGTTGTAACTTTGATGGATCTTCTACCTGTGTGACATAGCGGCCGGAAGGCTCTAATCCTCGGTCATGTGGAGAATCCTTTTTCGGCTTGCCAAATATCTTAGTTGCTGATTCAGTATTGTGGATAAAATTGAATGTTACCGGTTTTCCGGTTTCAAATTGCCCGAGAGTATCCAGAGGAGGAAGCTTGATAGTACCTTGCCACAACTCCCCACCCTGCATCTGGTACAACTCACGTCGGATCTGTTCGTTCGACATCTGGTTATAATCAATGCCCACCTGGTCAAGATGCAGTTTTAACTCTTCCAGTGCCAGCTTCGTTTCGTGCCCTTTTTGGTTTGACACCTGCTGACTGTAAACCGGAGTACCGCGCAGCTCTTGATCGATCTTGTCCAACAGATCGGCAATAGTTGCCCCTTCTGGAAGATATCCGGACTCCACCGCTGCTTCACGCACCTGGTCAAGAGGCTTGCCGTCTTTGCGGATGATGTTCTTTTTGCCGGGTTGCCTTGCAGCATCCACGTCCATACTCTTCAAGTCGCCGCGGTCATCCTTCACACCACGATCACGCACGAACTGGAGCAGAGACTGACCGAAGATACTTTCATCAGTCGGAATATCCCCGGCACGCAGTCGGTCGAGCATTGGATCTATACCAAGATCAACGGACTGACGCTGCACATCTTCAGGGAGAGGCCGCACGACCTTGAGCGGTGATTCGTTGTAGAGCTCAAAGGCATCCTTACCAAGAACGGCCGCTCTCTGCTTTGCCCTGACAGCCGCAATGGTTGCATACTGTTCTGCTGTCTGCCGGTCGTAACCTATGCCCTGCAGCTGACCATAAATATCGTCATAAACCTTGAAGTATGACGGACGCTCTGTAGTCGTATCTCCTTCCGAGTTCTTCAGATCGGCAAGCATTTTTTCCTGATCTGATTCAAACTGTGCCGCCTCAAAAGCTGTCGCATCCCCAGAATGAAGCCGAGAGTGGTCTACCAGGGCTGCATGGTGCTCAGTCGCTGCCAGTTTGTTGGCGTAGACCTCAATCGGGATAACAATATCTCCGCCAGCCGCAAGCGCCTCGGTGTACTGAGTGCCACCACCATCAAGAGTATCATCGGCCACCTTGACCGGATCGACGCCCTTCTCCTGCCAGTATTGTTTCCACTGGTCGCCGGGGATGTAGACGTTCTCAATGTCTCCACCCTCTTTCAATCTGCCGACGAGCTCCTGGAACTTCTCGGGTAGGCGTTGACGGAGTTTCGACTCTCCCGCCGCTTCACCCAGGGCCAGCATGAAATCCTTGTTGAGTGCCGCCTGCTGATTACGCTGATACTCCTGGGAGAGTTTCGCCACCGGGTGCAGCATTGCGCCCTGCATACCGCCAGCCGTAGCTGTGACGATTGCCGTGTCAACAACCGACTGTCCGAAATCAGCAAGCGTCATATCCGGCTTGAGCGTGCCCTTATCCATCAGCGCACTGTAGGCGTTATTTATTTCTTCCCCGTAGAGATCGCCCAGCATGAACCCGGCAATCTTCTTGCCGAGAGGTTTCCCGGCTTTGTAGAGATGTTCCACACCGATCAGTTCCGTAAGACCTTCCATAGCTTTATTGGAGAGAGAAAAATACGCAGACTGAGCAGGAGAGTAACCAGCCTTCAGATAATCTTCCAGCTGACCGGGAGCTGTTGCAGCGAAACCGAAGAGCAGCGGAGCTTTACCGGCCACGCCGAGTGGGAGCGTCACCATGTTGGCGGCGACAGTATCAAAAGTCATCTTGGCGATCTGCTGACCGTAGGAACCAGGAACAATCTTGTCATTGGCCTTGATGCGCTGGTTGTACCACTCCATGTTATCAAGCCATATCTTGCCGGGATCTTCTTCACCCATGGCGCGCGACAATGCCTGACCACCAGTCAGACGGGTGACATTATACATCAACTCGTTGATGCCCTTGCCGGCCATCGGGAGAGCGTTCTGCGCTGCCTGCTTGGCAAGGCTGAGATATCCAAACAGGCCCTCGATCTTTGATGCGCTGCCCACGTCATCATGAGCCAGCTTGGCATTATCCGGATCAGTCAACCATTCTGCTGATTTCGGGGAGGTCTGGGAAAGATTGTGGAAGTTGTCAATCAGCACCTGCAACTTGGCATCCTCCGTCATTTCCGGAAACGCATGCACCGGGAGCCCGGACTGCTGAGCGAGCTTGACCGCTCCGGCCTGCTGATCGGGGTTGACCTTGACCGATTGCATAGCAGAACTTGACAGTGACAGTTGCCGATCCTGATCATCCTTCATCTGTTTCAGAACGTCTTCAAGTGCCATTATTTACCACCCTTGGCTTTTTCAGCGAGAGTCGCCTTGTAGAATTTCAGCCGTGCAGCTGGTGTGTCGTTGATTCCATACCCCTTGAGCAGTGCGGAAATTCCAGCGGCCTCTTTGTCCGGAATTACGATAGCGTCCTGGTTCTGGACCTCATACAGCTTCTTCTTGCTGACCGTTGTACCCATATCCATGCCGAGGAACGTTTGACGCTCGTTGACTGCTACCTCCTGGATGGCCGATCCGATCAGTTCCCGCATCCGCCCGGGTGTGATGATCTTCTTTTCCCGACCCTGTTCGGCAATGACATAATTTGTCAGAGCGTCCTGAATAGCGCCCTGCTTCTTGGTAGGTATTTTCAGCGTGGAGTAGACGCCCTTCAGAATAGATGCATCAATCTTGGCCTGGCCGAGAGCTTCCGGAGACACCAGCTTTTTATGGGCCTTGACCAGGTCATCACCATAGGTGCCGAGAGTGGATGCCGTGCGGAGCATATCGGCTTCCGACATCTCTGCAATCTTGTCAGGATTATTCAGAAGAGAATACCAGTTGTCTCTCTGCTGCTGGATTTGTGCGGCCTTCGCTTCGGCCTTGCCGGAGTTTACTAGAGACCTGTTGAACACTGCTTCTTGATGTGCCTGGTTGCGTACATTGGCCATGATCTGAGTCGCCTTCTCGACAACCTTGGGATCTGTGGAAGTGATCATGTCTTTATATGACGGTTGCGCCATCAGTTCTTTCGGCTGCACAGCACGGCCGGTACCGTTGACTGACGCCATGTATTGAAGCACCGGAACTTCCAGCTTGTCGGAGTTCTGCTGCTGCTCGATCTTCAAGGCCTGATTGTTTGATGCCAGTTGTGCTTCGGCCACCTTGAACGCTTTGGAGTTGAAGGCCTGAGTACCACCGCCAAACTGCTTGTAGAGTTCACCTCGTAAGGCAGTGTAACCATCCTTTTGTAAACGGGAGCTGATTGCCTCTGCAGCATTAACTCCGATTGTGTCGGCCTCTACCAGATCAACATTGTGCTTGAGTTGAGTATAATCAGAACCAAGTACGTCTTTGTTCTCTTCAATGAAGGCTTTGGCGCCTGATGGATTAAGCGTCATCATCTGCACTGCCTTGACCTTGGCGGTGGAACCCTCCCAGTTTGAAACCTCTGCATCAAGCTGTTCCTGAGTCCACCCTCTGGTATTGGCAAAGGCTTCAATGTGGGCAATACCGTCTATTACGGATTTTTCGTATTTGTCCTGTCCGGCCGGATCGACTGCATACACTGCGATCTGGTCAAGCAGCGATGATTTGACCGATTGGTATGACTTATCCTCAGACTTGGTCTTTTCCTGGTACTGATGAGTTAGTCCAGAATGTTCCAGGACTGTTCTCTTTTCAGCATGCAACTTATTGACGTAGTCTCTCTGTGTATCGTTGGTGACGTTCTTGTTTGCCCACTCGGAGTACTTATTGTCGAACTCTTTCAGAGAAGGGGCTGTGACGCCCTCCGGACTGTCCGGAGTTCCAAACGCCGCATCTCCGACAGCAGACTTGATCTTCAGGTCAGTTTCGCTGCCCAGCTGGTTCAGAAATATGGTGGCATCCTGGGCAGTCTTCAGGTTTGCTTTATGGGTTTCCTGGGCAACTATGCTCTGACCGGCTTCTCCGACCTGTGCAAGCCCTTTTGCAATACCTGCCCCGAACGCATCAGGACCGAGCGCCTGAGCCTGAGGTATAGAGACTGCTGCATCCTTGACCTGAGAATCTTCGTATCTTGGAATTATCATTGATGACCTCTATCCCACTTTCGTGGTTGTAGTCTGCGGATTATACATCTTGTACGAAGCCAGTCCGACGTTTGACAAACCGCCCAGAATAGAACCGGTGGCATTCATCTGCCCTGCAGACAATGCGGCATTCCCCTGAGCTGTGGTCAAGTCGGCCTGTGCATTAAGTCCAGCGGCTTGCCGTGCGGCATTATTCCTGATCTTCAATGCGTCAAGCTCACCTTGTCCGGCGGTCTCGGTCATCAGAGACAGGTTTGTTCCAGAGTTGGGATCAAAACCGCCGGCGCCCATGATGGCATGCTGACGGGCAATCATCCGGCGGACCTCTTGCCGTTTGTCCGCGGCGTCTGCTGATCCTCTCTGATTGGCATCTAGTGCGGCACGGCGCTGCATCTCGGCATTGTAATCCGCTGTCTCTTTGGCGTTCTCTCCTGCGGCAACCTGACCGTATGCGGCGACACCGGCACTTGCCAAACCAACGACAAGGGACGCAATGGCGATCCCTTCCCAGGTCAGAAAGAAGTTCCGGGTTGAATATAGTTCGGACTGATAAAGGCCTGGTACTCTTCGTCTCATGCCAGTACCTCCTCGTTGTAGTATTGAGCGTATGCCACTGGGTAGAAATTGCCATCCCATGCCATGAAGAGACAGCCGGGAATGTCGTACTCCGGAGTGTACTCCTCGATAGTCGGAGCTCTCCTGAGAACAATGGCGTATCCATCCACCATCAGAACTGTTTTGCCGGGTGATTGAAAGACGATCTCTGCTTCTACTCCCAGGGAGAGAGAAACCATTTCAAGTAGATCCTCCATCTTCATTCCTGGCTGATCCGAGCGGTAGACCGTAGATATGGTGGAGGTCTGGAATACGTCCCGGTTGTTGAGGATGTATTCACATGCCAGCTGAATGTCTTCTGCCGAGTCTACCGAAAAGAGTCCGGCCATGATCTTCAGACCACGTTTCCGGCACTCTGCCAGCAGTTCATATTTCTTAGCCACTACCCATTCAGGAAACAACGCTGGGTTGTGCACCGACATGGCTACGTCCAGAGTATCACCGGTAACAAACTCCCATATCTGATCATGCAAGGTGCCGTTGGTGATGGCGAATACTCTGTGGCCGGCATGTTCCAGCTCACGCTTTACATCGAGGATGCGCAGACTTGTGAACGGCTCCCCGCCGGTCAACGCTATACCATGGATCGGGTGCTCTATTTTGGCGAGTGCTGCCAGAATATGGCGGGTGTTGAAGATCGGCTGCGAGGACAAGTGAGCCGCACACCACGGACAGGAAAGATTGCATGAATTGATAATCGGGACAGTTGCAAGCACCAGATGTTCCATTATTCCCCCAGAGTAAAGCGTATGAACGGCATATTGAGCGGCCCCAGCGGTTCCGGTTCACTGAACGAGAACCCCAACCATTTCAACCACTGGATTGCCTTGACGTTGCGTGCATCGATATAGTTTTCCAGCTTTCCAAAACACATTTTCATTGTCTCCAGACTGGAACGGCATCTCCGGAGAAATACTACCTGGTGTTTGTCGAGTAGATCCGTGCCGACCATCCAGGGACGACCAACGTTGCCCAGCAGCGAAGCCCTAACAACTCCATACATGCAGACCGGGACGCCATCGATAAGGCCAGTCCAGGCCAGATGAGACAATCCGAATGACTGGTTTAGCACCTCTTCCGGAGTCATCATCGATAATGCCCAGAATTCATCACGATCAGCATCACGAACGTGAGCGGCTATGTGCTGGATATGCCACTTCTCAGCGGTGACTATTTCAGGAGTAACTTTCATGATCCGCCCAGGTTGACTTCTGGCAGTGCCGCCAGAATGGTAATCGGCAGCGGGTTGTTCTGCCGGACGAATACCCTTCCGTTCTTGTTCCAGGTCGCTTGAATGCGCAGATCAATCAATCCAGCTGCCAGTCGCTGATTCTCGTCATAGTTTTCATCAGACCGTTGCTTGTACTCGGTCAGATGGTCAGCATCCGGACCGCACCAGATCCCGGTGGATTCCTCGACAACCAGGGAGACATGATTGATCAGTTTCTGTTTCTCGCGCAGGCTCTGAGAAGCTGTGGTGATATCCAGCGTCTCCAGATCGGATTCAATAGGCAGGCCGATGTGAACCACCCCGGCAGGGTATGGAAGCGTGATAGTCCCGTTCACTACTACCTTTGGCTCTACTACGTTGCCATCAGCAAGGATGTTGACTGTCTCCCCTTCAAGGTGATTGAGGCCGGACATGGTGTTACGGGCAAATGTCCAGTCAGCACGAGCTGTGGCACGGTATGCAGTCGGCAACGTTTTATTCAGTACGGCACTGACATGGGTTGAATCGGTATAGGCGTTGATCCTCATGCGGTAGGCAATGGCGGTCACTTCGTCATAAAAAATGATTTCGTCACCGATATCGGTTGCGGCAAAGATGGCACTGGATGCCGAGATCGTCACAGTATCGGTATAGTCCCAGGTGGTCCCGGCCACAGTGACTGTTGTGGCGGTTTCGTTTCTGCCGTCATAACTGAGGCCACAGTCCACAAAGAAAGCGTCCTTGATTGTCTGGAAGAACCTTGTGGACATCCGCTCGATGAATTTGACCGTTGCGCCGTTGATGGTCCGCTCGACTGTGAAGTAGACAGCATCCTCATTGTTTTCGGTAATGCATGCAGTTGACTCGAACTTTCCGGCGGTATCGTGACGTGCCCAGCCTATGACCTCCTGCTCCGGCATGTAAGTCAGTGAGAGCAGAGCGCCATCGTTGCGGACAACCCAGGCAGTAGAAAAAGGCACGGTCTGGAAGGCCCAGTCTACAATGCTGTGCCGGTAGAATAGATGAGAAGACATGATGGTCAGGTCTTGTCCTATGAATGCGTCATCAGCGAAGGAGTATCCCAGAGACCGCACCTGACTGCCCTTCTCCTGAAGGTACAGTGCATGAGTCCCGACAATGATCGGTTCCAGGTGAGCTGAACCACTAGCCCCCTGTCGCTTGGTGGACATCTTCCCAGGAGCAAGAACACCATCCGAACCGCCGTCAAGAATGAATGGACCATCACTGGTGAGCATGATCAGCTTGGAGAGTTCCACAAAGTGCCGGATCTGGTTTACCCTGCGGGAGTTGAGTGAGTAGGTCAGAGCATCATCATCGAGTAGCGGTATACTTGTGGCAAAGGAGGTAAAGCCGGAGACCTGAGACGCCCAGAAAGTTTGCGGCTGTGCTACCGATCCTCCGAAAAATTGCCGCTGATTGAAGTAACAGGTTGTGCCCGGATACTCTTTGTTTCCTCCCCACGCTTCAATCGCCCACTTGTAGGAAGGCAACGCCGTCTGTACTTTGGTACAGAATCCGGTTGCGCCCCATGCCTCGGTAGCGTAGCAGTCAATCGTAAAGGTATCGACATCGAGAACCGTAATCGGCCAGGTGCCGTTTGCTCCGACCGTGCCGGTTATACCCGAAAGAGTAACTGATTCACCGCTAACGTATCCATGGCCGGCAATTATGATTGTAACCGGTGTTGCTGCCACAGAAGGATCAGGGCTGCCAGGATCACCAGGAGTCAGAGTGCCGATTGCTTTTGTTGCGGCGCCAGACAGCACCTGATCAGGCAACTGTTTCAACACCGTACCGGTCACAACTGTTGTGGAGGTAAATCCGGTGATCAACAGTATGCCGTAACCTGAGTGCAGATACTTCCAACCCACACCAGGATCACCATCATATCCAATGCCCTCTTCATGATCAGGCCTGACGGTTCCAGTTGTCCCGGCAACTACCACTTTATAGTAGTGGCTGCCAGCCCGTCGGACTTCGTTAAGCACCATAGTCTTCTGGACTTCCCATTTCCGGATAAGGGAATCGGGAGACTGTTCGATGTACATCATCTGGCCAACCATATCCGCCGTGAATATCGCTTCGGATGCGGTCACGGTGGTATTACCAGTAACGGCATTCACATACACGGTCTTGGTCGAAACTACGTTGATGTCCTGGAATGGTCCCTGGAGATTATCGAACGGGGCAAGTGACCATATATTATGGCCGGTGCGTGACAACTGTTGAGGTGGATAGTTGGGATGGCAGATCGTCATGACATCAGCAGACTGCACCGTCTTCAGTAGCGCCAGATCAGCTGCAGGGTAGATAGTGGCCAACTCATAGATTGCGCCGGCATCCGTCAACACCTGACCGCCATCCTTGATGACGCGCATGTAGTAGTCACCGAATTCAAGAACGTAGGTCTGAGTTGTCGAAAACTCGAACTCGGTCAGACGGGTGGCCTTGTTCGGATACTTGGTCGGGCAGATCATCCTGGTGCCGGGACGGTTTGACACTCCGCCAAACTGCCGGATCAGGAAGTTACGACAGGTACGAAGTCCAGTGTAGTAACGGTTGAAATCGACCCGACCATATAGACTTGGAGATAACTCTCCTGAGGTGAATGATGACTGAACAATTGGAGTTCCCATTATTGCCTCACAGAGATCAACTCACAGTCCGGTTGTGCCTGTTCTTTGCCTTCGTTCATGTCAGCTGCCCCTGACTGCATAAGCATTGCGGTGTATGCCTGATTCGCAGCCTGGGCCATTCCTGTGGATGCCGACAATGGAGAGGCTAAATCTGCCGCCAGTGACCAGGAGAGAGCATCAATAAAGGCCTGAGTGAACAGATTCGGGTTGATGATTCTTGCAGTGTAGATCAGAGAAGCCGGGTAAATATTCGTGCAGATTGCTCTGCCGCCGTTGACCTCATCTTCAACCACACAAAAGTCTTGGCCAGTTCCTTCCAGTGTTGAGCCCGTCTCGATCAGCTTTCTGGCCTTCAGACAGTCATTCGGGTACCGGTATCTCACCAACCATCCAGCCGGAGGAGTGCCGATATCTTGCAGTTCTACGGTGCGTTTGGCAAAACCCCAAGGCATGGCAGACAGGACTCGATCACGGGCAGCTTCGTAATAAACACGACAGACACGGGCCTCGTTGCTCTGCTCAGTTTCGAGGTTGGCCATGAATTGGCTTATCCCGATTTTGCCCAGAGCCTGATTGCATATGGACACGATTGAGTTCGACATGTGTTACCCCTTCATCTCTTTCAGTAATTTAGCAATTGCCTGCCCAATATTGAACTTGTCGAAAAGCCAGAGAATAAACATGATGCCGATGAAAACGTAAGGAGTTACCTGTTGTTTGACTCCATCCCAAAACTTTGTCTGTCGCTCGATAACAAGGTTCTCTCCATGGTCTTCCGCGTGGCGCAATTCTATGACATCGAGTTTATTTTTAATGATATCTACTTCTGCTTTGGACGCTGTTGACTGGCTTATTCCGCGAATCAAACCGAATGCCTCGCTGATATCTTCGTCATGCTTATCAATACGCTTTGCCTGAATTTGCAAAACTGCGCCTTGAGCAGCAACGGATTCCATAGCGACCAGCATTCGTTCTTCACGACCCTCCCGTCGAACCTCAGCTTCTTTGAAGAAAATCAACGTGGTTTGCATCTCGCCAATCACCCGATCTTGTATGCACGGTTCGGCCATTTGAATCTCCGGTTATCGTAGTTTGATTGACTTCTCAGTAAGCGGCAGGGACATAACCCCTGCCGCTCGGTCAAAAGTCAGATTTGTGTGCTTTTATCCGGTGCAGATGATGCAGCCGGAGCAACATTCGCCTGTGCTTCTTTCAACAGATCCGCCAATACCTGGTTGGATGCGTTACCGGCATACTCAACCCCGGCGGCGTCCAGTAGCGCCTTCATCTCCTTGTTGCTAAGAGTGGGTGCATCCGGTGCAGATGATGCAGCCGGAGCAACAGGCTTACCGTCAATCGCTTCGATCGGTCCGGTTGCCTCTTCACCATCGAATTCAAACTCAGCCCCTTTCTTGCGCCGGGCCCCGGCGATGAAACAGTCTTCTTTAGCTCGTACTTTCACTGGTCACCTCCCCTTAAATGGCGTTCTGGTAAGCAGTCCAGACA
Organism: Deltaproteobacteria bacterium; assembly: GCA_019162745.1. Lineage (GTDB taxonomy): Bacteria > Desulfobacterota > Desulfuromonadia > Geobacterales > Pseudopelobacteraceae > JACRCG01. The sequence continues at coordinate 26,143 of JAFLLC010000007.1, forward strand.
GATGGATCAGTTGTCAGGAACGCATTGATATTGCCTGCGGTCATGGCTGCAGTGATTGTCTCCTGGACGATGCCGAGATAACGCTCGTACTGCTTACCCTGGGGGAGTTCGATAACAGCCAATATCTTGCCGGCAACCATTGCGGCCTGGAGGAACGGACCGACTGTGCAGTGGATTGTCTGGCTGCCGTCAACAGCGATTGCCGCCTGTGCATCAGAGCAGAGGGAGAAATTGAGTGATCCGGTTGCCGATGCAATAGCGGTATCGACATTAATCACCAGATATGTACAGCCACCCGCGCCGATATCACGGCTGTTCGGTCCGAGATCCATCACATTGCCTACGAGGTACGATGCCACTCCGCCGGTATTAACGGCAGTTGCATCACAGAATTCTGCGAGTTTATCTAAAATCATGATTGACTCCTTTTGAGTGGTTATCCCCCCGACCGAAGTCAGGGGGATGTTAGAGTGATTAGGAAACTACAGCCTCAGTCTTCAGCAAGGCATCGCAACGCTTGACCGGCACGCCGTCAAAGGCAATGACACGCTTACCCGCAACGGTGTCAGAAGTCAGTGTCGAGTTGATTGTCTTGGCTACGATCTGCTGACGGAGATACGAACGGATATCGCGACCGCAGTAGAAAACTGGGCGGCACAGACCCATGTTCGGGATCAGCTCCAGAGCACGAGTCATGACATTGACCAGATCAGCATAACCGGCGGTACTGGCAGCGATACGGGCAATATCGATGTTGCAGATACGGACTACGTACTGCCAATCACGCACGGTCAGACCGCAATCCCATTTGTAATGAGTACGGTAACCCTGGTACTTGCCACCAGCTGCATCGATCAAAGTCTGCTCACCCAGATCCTGAGTTTTCAGACCGGCAGCGGAACCTTTGGGGTAAATACCGTGAACAGTATTGGGACCCCAGCCAACCAGCAGAATGGAACTCTGGACGTTGGCGGAAGGGGTCGCATCGGCCTTGATGATGTTTTCGCCGTTCTGCGCGGAGGAAAGATTAAAACGAGGCATGAATCCGGTGAAGGCTTCCGGCTCGGTTCCTTCGTTGCCGTACATGAGAGTCTGAGCAAATTCCTTGTTCATGCCCTGGATGAAAGCGGTATCTTCGGAAAGACGGAAAGCGGCAGTATTGCCGTTGAGATCGGCCAGAGACTTATCGACTTCGGCGTATGCTTCGAGCATGCCGCAGTTATCAGTGATCTGGACAGTGGTGGACTTGGAAGGCTGAACGCCATAGTTCAACTTTCTCCAGGTTGCGTCAGGAAGACCGGAACGCACGGTGGTACGGTGGCCAGTAGGAAGGTTGCCCTCGATCCAGGTCATATCATCGAGGACTTCGTTGGTCTCCATCAGGATTTCTGCAACCTGATCAATTCCGCCACCTGGTGCGGTGCGTTTCATTACATCGAGGAGAGTAGGGTTTGTTACAGCCAGAGTCGTGCCGAAGGCCAGACCCATAAAGCCCAAATCACCTGCAGAGGAAAGAATGGGATGGGCCAGTACAGACCCCTCGGGAAATACGAGTACTGCGACAAACAGAATAATTGCCCAGATGCTAAAAGTTTTCATTTTTGTTACTCCTTTCGCTCTTGTCTTCACGACAGTGCGGGTTGATAGTTTCGGTACTGCCTCACGGCGTTCCGTTTAGGGTTGACGTTACGTTAACACTTCTTGCCGACGCCTTTTTTCTCCATAGTGGTTACCCTCCTTTCGAAAGTTTATTTGTCCATCGTTGGATACAACGATTTCAGTTTTGCCTTGTCTCCATCACCACCTGATCCGTCAGGTTGAATCACGGAGTCTTCACGCATGGCCTTGCCGATCCGGAGCATGAGGCGCACCATTTCGGGATGGTTACCCATGCCGTAATCTGATAGCGCCTGCTTGAGCTCGGGAGTGGCGAAGGTGTTGAGTGCCCTCTGCGCGATTGCTACGTTGGCATCGTACGCAGTGCCGCCGATTTCCTTGTCTACCTTGGTTGCCTCTGCCCATGCCGTCTTGACGCCTTCCCACTTCTCCTGCTGTGCAGCAATCATCTTCGGCTGTAGATCGGTTGTCAGACGATCAAAGAGAGCCTGTGCTCCTTCTTGTGACAGGTTGAAGTCCTTGACTATCGGAGTGTATGCCTCAAAAAATCCATCAGGCATGACCGCGCCTTTAGGAACCTTGAACTCGGTGTATGCTTCCGGGGCTCCTACCAACTTGGCGGCGTCTGCAGCTTTGGCGTCTGCCTCAGCTTTGGCCTTTTCTTCTGGACTGTCTGGATCCGGATCACCAGCGGGTGGATCTGCTGCAGGTGGATCACCGGCCGGAGGATCTGCGGCAGGCGGGTCAGCTGCAGAAGGTGGATCACCAGCAGGCGGATCGCCGCCATCAACACCCATGAATATTGCCAACGGGAACAACAGTATGCTTCTCAGCATTCTACTCATCTTCATTGTTCATCTCCTTTTCTTTCGCAAGTTGTGCCACCAATAAATCACTCCGCTCTTTCGCCTCAAGTGCTGCCACCATGTATTTCTTCGGTGCTACTTCCATTATGTCTGCAAACAGCTTTAACCCCTGGTTGCGCGTACCTTCGTTGAATGCCATCTGCAACGGATCAGGGGAGAACGTAGGCCGGAACACGTTGCTCAGTTCCAACAAACGCCACATGAATTTTCGACCTCGCTCCGTATCCATCTGAAGTTTGATGTCATTCAGTTCCGATCGTCTTATTTCATCCATTACTGGCATCGATTACCCTTATAACCATGAAATATTGGCATATCCGTACAACACGGTAACAGTCACCGCATACGTGGCAGCCACCGTGTCATTGTTTTTGATACTCATTACCTGATTCACTCCACCTGTATTGACAAGATCGAAGGCAGTCCCACCAGACCCACCCAGATAGCTTGATCTGTCTATTGGGGTATAAGTCTTGCCAGCAGAGTAACCGACAGGAGCGATCAGATATACCGATTCAGAATAACCTCCCGACCCTGTAGTTGCATAGATCGATACAAGCATGGAGGCAGGTACAGCGTATCCATCCACAGAAAAGATGTTGACCGAAGCAGCTGCAGCCACAGCAGATTTGGTGAATACCTTAGAAGTAACTTCCTTGATGGTGGCAGTACCTATTGAGAACGCTTGAGATGCAGCTCCAGCCAGCAGAGCTCTTGCAGTGCTGTCCACAGCATTAATGGTAATTGCCGCGCTACCATCGAAATTGACTCCGTTGATTGCCCGTGGTGTTGTCAGCTTGGCGGCACTTCCGGTGGTATTCTGGTTCAAATAAAGAGTATCGAAGTAGGTTTTTAATACAGACTTAACGTAAGCCCAGGTCATCTTATGAAGCAAACCACCTGTATGATTACGCATTGCAATGGTATCCGTTTCATCAGGAGCAGTAATTGCAGTAGCGCCGTTAATCAAAGCGCCGATAGTAGTAGCTGTTTCAGCTGGTGCAGAGGATAAAGCCACCGAAGCAAAGTCGGTTACGTTCGCCGCGGTATGATTGTGAACCACTGGAGTCCGTGAGTCCGATAACCTGGCATCATTGCCTACACAAGCAGTTGAACCTGTTGTGCCAAACCCAGGGAATGTGACAGTAGACGCTGCAGCGTAAAGAGTATCGAAATATACCTTGAGCGTTGCCTTGATATTCGTCCAGGACAGCTTTCTGATCTTATTGCTATCAGCTGTGTCCATGACCGGAATCATATCTGCGTCAATCGGTGTCGTTTTTTCTACAGCGCCTAAGACTAGGACACCAACAGAGACAACGGTTTCTTTGTCGGACTCCGGAGCGTGAATATTACTGTGGTTATAGGCAGCCTCATGCCGTTGCAATTCAATTGAATACGCCTTTGCATCCAGTTTTTGGACTTCCGGCAAACTCGATTGAGGAATGTTCTGACCTTTAATCATCAGGCAGCTCCCAACATACGTGCAAGTGCAGTTGTTTCTCCGACAGGAGTGTCAGATAGGGTTTTTGCGGCAGTTGCAGCCTGATTCCAAGAAGGTGCCGCTTCCAAATACTTCTGCTGTTGTGCTGCAGCAGCTTTTGCTTCCCTGATCCCCATGACCTCATCTTCCGATCGGAGCATGTTCGGCGGAGTGCCATGCATGTTGGCATAGCCATCAATGGTGTTATCCACGTTCAGCTTGTCGGCAGCATCGGTGAACCCGAGACTTAACAGATTACCCACGAATCCGACCACTCGCTCGACTGAGTTAGTGCCGATCAGCTTCTGAGCCTGAGCCATGATCGAGGTGTATTCAACCTTGATCGCCTGGCCTTCGAGTTCCTTCGGCGGACGTGGTATCTTACCCATGCGCATCATGATGTTGTACGTCCGGTCAATTGATGGATCGTACAGTTCGCCATTCATGCGCTCAAGGAAGGGGCCGAGGATCAGCAGTTTCTCCTGGTGGCGCTCGTCAACTTCCCGGGCGGTTACATTCGGATTGTCGCTATTGGCAAACATCAGCATCAGGTCTTCATAGTACGCACGCTTGATGCGGTACTCGATTTCCTTGATGTCCTGCCCGACGTACTGAATACCGCCGTGGTTGACTTCATAGGCAGGACGAAACCCGGCGTGCTGTTGTGCAGCCAGATTGTCGATGTAAGTTACCCCGCCCGGCACCATGGAAGTCCCAGTGGTACGCAGCGTGGAATCTGCCAGCATCGGCGGGCGTGCGGCTTTGTCAATCAATTCCGCCTTGCGCTTCTCTTCGAGCTGCAGCTGCTTGACATCTCCCAGAGCCTGCATACCACAGGAATAACCGTAGACATCCTCAGCCTCAACATCCCATCGAGGTACCTGGAGCGGGAATTCATCGTATCCGGACTCACGCAGCATCTTGTTGTTCTCGTTACTGCCGAGCTCGTAATAGACAGACCGGAATTTCTTGTCCTTGCTGTTGAGCTTGGTAACGTCACGATCAGCATTCGGCTCGATGAAGTGAACGACTTCGACAGTGGCCTCATACTTGTTGGTGTCATACAAATTCTTGACGGTAGTGGAAACATTGTCGATACCGAACTTCCTAACCAGATTACGCACGGTCATCGGAAATTCACGGCACCAGGTGTCTACCTTGCCCTTCTCATTCAGGGCGACCATGTAGGAGCCGACAGGGTAGGGATAACAGCGGATCGTCTCTTCATCGTCCTCTTCGATCAGTTGGGCGCCTGTTCCGTAGGAACCCAGAGCGCCGTAAACCATCGGGAGAGAGTTGTAGAAATTGGACTTGGTGAAGACCTCACGCATTGCTGATTCAACCTCGAACAACCAGGCTTTAACGGCAGCGGACTTCATGAACTGCTCACCAACTGACAACTTGAACCAGGGACGAGCTGGAGAAGACGCGCCGGCCATCATGCCGGACTTGAATGTTCTCTGGCTTACGGTAGCGGTATTGTTGATAATTGAACCGTAAGACTTTGCACCCTTCGAGGTGACGGTGGTCAGGTATCGGGCAGTACGAGGGGAAATGAAAGAAGTGATCTCCGCCCAGTGGGGAAGGAACGAAGACCGCTCATTCTTCATCTGTGCTCTGCGGCACTCTAGTTTTTCGCGTAATGTTTCAGCCATAACTTCGCTCCTGTCGTCTCGACGGTGCTTTGAACTACGCGCCCAAAAGCGTCTTGGTTGTAGTCGGAGCCGTACCGGTTACACCGTTCGGGCCGGTCAGGATGGTGTTGCTTGCCGCGGATCGTCTCCGCATACGTTCGGCATCTCTCGACGCGGTTACTCCGGCATCCTGTTGTTCAGGTGGAGGCGGTGCAGCTGGAGGAAGTGAAGGAGCTCCGCCGCCACCGCATCCAAGAACCGGCATCAACAATATGGAAAGGATAAATCGAAACATGTTACACCTCCGAATGTGGGTCGTAATCTACAACATGCTGACCAGCTCCGCCAAGCGCTCCACGGATCTTCTTGTGGACAGGGAAAGCAAATGACAGGAGCAGTACATCGAATTTGCCCGGGGATCTGCCCAGGCGCTTCTTGATTTCCTTCTTGGACTCCAGCTGAACCTTGCCGTCTGTTCTTGGCACCGTCTCCGGACACAGGATATCGTCCCGCAGTTCAGGCAGCTCAGGGATTGCCCCGCCACCTTTGAGCCACTGTTTTAACTCGTTGGCCATCTGAGCACGTTTGTTTAGCATGCCCGGGTCAGATGATTCACCTGCAAACCAGACCAGTGTCCAGGTTCTTCCCCAGGTGCGTCCGGCGCTTACTATTCCGGTACCGTATCCGGCATCAACAAACACGGCGTCGGCCTGTTCTTCGTCCTCGATCTGCGCCAGAATGTTGGCAATCTCGATGTCATTGTCATTCTTGGGGATCGTCCTCAGCAGTTTGAACGCCAGTCCCTGACGCAATCCGATTTCCAACAGGTCGTCGCCTTCCCAGGCCGGATCACAGGTCAGAATCTTCGGTGCGAAGTTATACTGATCCACGCGTAGATGACGACCATACGCAGCGTCCACGTCGGCCAGGTTAAAGAACTGCTTGGCGGACATATTGGGGAACAGACCGCGGACACGAACCTTCACAAAGTCCGAATCAATCCCGTAATCGTCAATCCACTCCTGGATCTGCTTCTGATCGGTAAGACGAGACGTACGGGAATCGATCTGCTGAGTGTGCCAACGATGCTTGTATCTGCCGAAACACTCCCGGAAACGTCCGGTGTTCCGTGTCGGGTTGCCGAATACCGCCCAGATAATCTCTGTGCCAGCATCAGTCAGAGCCCCTTCGGATACCTCCCAGATACTGTCAGGGATCGAGGATCCTTCGTCAAAGATCAGGAGGATGCGCTTGCCCTGGTTATGGAGACCGGCGAAGGCCTCGGTGTTGTTCTCGCTCCAGGCCACCATATCAACGCGCCAGGTCTTCTCATGATCAGGCTGCACCGAGTAAAGAGCAGTCGCGGTAAAGGTAAACCAGTGCTTGACGATACAGAGGCGGTACCACTTCGCCACGTTCGCCCAGGTCTTGGTCTTCAGCTGGGTTTCAGTATTGGCTGTAACCACGCCCATGGTGTCCTCAAACGTAGACAGCGCCCACAGGATCAACCAGGCGACAAAGGCCGATTTGCCTATGCCGTGACCTGACGCGATAGCCTCACGGAGTATTACTCCAGTGCCGGCAGAGGGGTCTAAGAGTTTGCGGGCAATTTCCTTCAGTTCTGCAGTCTGCCACTCGTCCGGACCGGCGAAATCAGCGAGTTCACCATGACCCCAGTCAAACGAGTAGAGCACCCAGGCGTAAGGGTCTTTCGACATCGACGCCATGTCCTCAATCAGCTGCAGTTCCGACTGATCTTCTATGCCCAGCTCATTTACCATTGGCCCGGTCCCGTGCAGCTTTGATGCGTTCTGCCAGATTGAGAGTCCCTGACACTTCGATCTTGTCCGTGAACAGCTTGAGATGCCTTCCGATCAGCTCTGAGCATCCCTTTACATCGATGATCTTGTATTCCTCGAAAACGCCATCCTTGTACTTGACGCCAACGATTGCAGCGGCCGTGTCATCATCCAGTTCGTGAGGTTTCTTGATCGTACCGTCATCGTGATACAGCCGCCTGATATCGAACTCCTGACCACGCATCAGTTTAAGGAGCGTCTTGTCTGCTTTCACTTCCAGGCGTTTGAACTGCTTCTCCCGTTCCTTGGCTATGGCCTCTTGGACTGAAGTTTTCTGAAGGAGTTGATATCCCTGGACCTCAGCAGTCTTTGCACTGTATCCCGCCCTGATCGCCGCCTGTTTCGCATTGCTGTCAATCACGTATTCCTTGACGAACAGCGGCTGTTTTCCTTTCAGGCCGATCATAAACGACAAAAAGGCCCGGAGCGTTTAACGCCTGGGCCTCCCGTGTTATGTGAGTTTGTCGATAGCATGGCGCTACCAGTATCAGTATTTTCTAAATCAGTCGAATCAGTTTCAATCAATCCCTGAGGTAGTCCTCAGTGTGGAAAGAGCAGACGCCCTCTGAAAGTTCTGCCCTCGTGCAATCAACGGTCACGGATACATTAGGATGACAATTGTTATTCAGGAACTCGATTACGGGACGGGTTACGGTTTCAAATTCTTTTCGCTGTTCTGGTGTAAGTACCATTGGTTCCTCCGTTGCGATTTTTGTCACTGGTAATAACCAGCGGTAGGATCAAAAAAGTTGATCAGCCTTGTTGTGTTGTTTTAAACACAGTAACGTCCAACACGGTTACTGACACAAAACACATCCCCCTAAAGGGGGAGATGTATGTGTGTGTCATTCGTAACGGAAAACACGACACGCACAAATAATGCTTTTGTGTTTTGTGTCGTTAGTAACACACAGCACGAATTATGTATTTTGTGTTGTGTGTGTCGCATCATACCAACCCCTTGAACATATCTTTCGTTACCTCTTTTTGATCTGAGATCGGAATCCAAAATTTTTCTTCTTGTTCAACCTCTCCGGCCTCGACCATCTTCCATGCTTCCCCGCCGTCCTTACGCAGCAGAGCCGCCCTGATAGCCCTTGGAGACTTATCTTGGAACATGGCAGCGAAACAGTTAACCCACGTATCAAGCATGCATTTGCCGCCGATACCGTCTATGACCACAGCTTCCTGTAGAGCCAGACGTGCAGCTTTCCTGTACTGAGTTTCCGCCCTTGCAGTCTTCGGATTAAACTCCAGATCATAAGTCAGCACGCAGCTGGCATCCCGTTTACCCTCTCCGTACTTGACCGGCTGCAGCTCGAACTTGATCGGCGGGTGCGGTTCCATGTCCTTGGTCTTCGTCCATTCGATAGTACGATCCTTCGTGATCAACATCTCCACGTCCATGGCGCCCTTGATTGCTGACGATCCACGGGCACGCTTACTGGCAGTGTCGGAATGCCCGGTGTGATGAACGATCAGAACGACGCAGTTGTATTTTGTCTGCAGCCGGTCGCACTCATCAATAAAGGATCCAACGTCCTTGGAACTGTTCTCGTCTGCATCACCCGGGAGGGCCCTGGCCATGGTATCGATAACAATGATCTCCGGCGGCCCGGTCTGTTCCAACATGTGATCGATTTCAATCACCATGTCTCGCACTGACTCCGGACTGAAATCGATGCGCGCAGCCGACATCATGAATCGGCCATAAGGAACGGTGGTCTTGTGGTGCGTCTCCCATGCTTTCAACCGGCGCGGTATAGCATGCCTGCCCTCACCGCAGACATAGAACACTGAGCCCTGCTTGACCTGTTTACCAAGCCACTTCTTGCCGCAAGCAATATGAAAAATCATGTCCAGGACGAAGAAGGATTTACCACCTCCGGAAGGTCCGAACACCATACCTGTACAAGGTGTCTCGATAACATCTTCCACCAGGAACTGAGGCTCTATCAGCTGCAGCGTCTTGATGTCCACAAACACCTGGGAACGTTTGCCGGCCATCAGGAGTTCACGGGCAGCCTTGCCCCCGTGCTGAATAGCGTAATCGTTCCAGTCTCCCTTCTGTCCGACAGGAAAGGGCGGGGCTATGATCGTTCCGCGGCCTACCTGTTTGACGGCAGCGGTTGCCGCCTTGATACCGGGGTTTTCGTCGGTATCCGGCTTCTGGTCATTGTCGGCCGCAAACACCAGATGTGACGACGGGAACATGGCGCCGATCTTTTCGCCCACCGTGGCCAGGTTGCCGGCCGATACTGCCATGACTGCCGTTTTGCCTGTGGCCATTGCCACTGTCTGCGCTGTGGCGTACCCCTCGCAGATATAAACCGTGTCTCGCTCCCCGCCGATAATGTAAAAATTACCGGACAACTTGCCGCAGTAGTTCAATTTCTTGCCGCCCTCGGCATCGATGCGCTGCACGCTCCACAGCACGCCATGCTCATCGTAGAGCGGTACCAGGATGTTGCCGGTCGGCTGATGCAACCTGATACCGTTGTCAGCGTTGACACCTTTCTTGATCAGGTATGGATGATTGTGCGGACAAGACTCGGACTCCACCCATAACCCCAGGGCGATCTTCTGTCCGGCCTCATAACGCTCCTGGGGAGATTGTTGCGGGATGATTGGTGCCGGCCGACAGTCGGTAGAGCCACAGGAAAGAAAATCCTGCAGCCGACGTGCAGCTTCCGACATGGAGACATCTTCAATCTGTGCAACCAGGTCTATGATATCGCCCCAGGCCTCTCCGGATCCGAAGTCCGAACCGACGCCAGTACGGATGTTAGTGGAGCACGACGAACCAGCTCCGCCATACTTGGTGGCGCAGACATACTCACCTTGAACAACACGACCATCCGGCAGATAGTGTTCAAGTATGGCGGTGATATTGCCGTTGCAGATCGCCTTGACTGACGCAAAGTCAATTTCTTTATGCTCCGGTTCATCGTTGCCCCATTGATTGAAATCTATCTTCATGAGGCACCCCAGCAGCTGGAAGAAAAATCACACCACTTGCAGATATAATACGACTTGTCCTGAGTGCAGCGCGGGACCATTTCCCCGGCATCTGTAGATTGAATCACACGGGAAACCTTGCCGAGTGCATCCAGGGCGTCCACCGGCACATACGGAATTATTTCGTGATAGATATCCATCGTGTCCGCATTGGTGGCCATGAAGTGGCAGCGCTTCAGCCCGAGGTAGTGCATATAGATCTGTGTCTGGACATAGTAAGTTGAAGAGTAATTCTTCAATTTGTCGGTTTCCAACTTCTTCCAGCTTTTGGCCCCCAGACACTTGTGCTCCCACAGTGCCGGCAGATCGACCGGACAGAGAGCGTCCGGGTGTTTCCACCCGGTAATGATGCCGTCAACATGCCCGGCGAACTGATCGTTAAAATCAGTAAAACCTTTTTGATTGCTGCCACGCCCGAAGATGAATCCGGCATCTTTCAGCCACTGCCGGGCTCGTTCCTCATAGAGATTGCCGCGGTCGAATATCCGCAGTATTCGCTTTGGGAATTCCTTCCGTGATACCTGGCCACGAGCCGCCATCAGATGATACTGAACGTGACGCTCGCAGACGTGGCCCACAATTGAAGCGCCCAGATATTTACGGTCTTGATTGTCTGACACCGTTGCTATGTCGATCAGATAGTTGATTCTGTCTGTCAGTGCAGACCTGGAATTAAAATCAAGCATGTGCACCACCTGATAGACCTTCCTGCATGGCCTTGATTGCTCCGTTCCAGGCACATACCCCGACTTCCACCAGGTGCTCGTCCAAAGGCGCAGCATTCAACTGTGCCAATTCCTTCACGGCCTCTTCCACTTTCTTTATTCTCCTGACCAATGTGGCGTGAGGCGGCAGCTGCTCCTCAACAGATATCAGCATAGAGATTGTCAAAGCTGACAGCAGCGTGACCACCTGGGCCTGCCCGATCTCCGGCATGATCACCGGCGCCGGAACATGTTCAATATATCGTGTGGCCTTTCCTACCTGTATTTTTTTGTAGAGCTTCATGTGGTGCCCTCTCTTAGAATGGAATCAATTTGTTGATATACGCTTCTTCAGTCATCAGTCTGCTGCACAGATACTTCTTTGCCACTTCCCATGGCGCGTTGAGCTCGATCAATGTTTCAGAGATGCTTTGTCCGTCATTTGTCCACCAGTGGTATTTTGGATGTGAGTCAAAACCTATAATAAGCGTGCCGTCTATTATAGATGGTTGACTCCATCCCTCCGGAGGCACGCTATCGTCTGGGTTCGAGAACACCGCTGACACCATCAGCAGTATTTCCGTCTTGGTCATATCCATGAACGACTTATTCAAAATGCCATACTCATTCAGCCGTTCAGCCAGGACAGGGAGATTGATCATAATGCTGCCTCCTTTTTCCGGCGTCCCTGACCTGGTCTTGTTCTGAATCCTGCCTTTGCCTCGATCTTGGCAATGGATAAGATCACAGGTTTCAACTCGACCGGCATTTCCCTGTAACCATGAAGGTTGATCGACAGCAACTCCGTACGGGTAAGCAGCATCAAGTTGTCCAACTCACAGTTCAACTTGTTGCTGTCCTTGAATACGACCGCATGGCCTTCCGGTACCGGGCCGTTCGCCTGCTCCCATACCCAGACGTGTTTGTGCTTATAGCGGGTCTTAGCGGGAGTGTAGGGGTTTGGTTCGGCAATCTTGATCAGGATAAAGCCGTCTTTGCGGCAGATCCTCTCTGCTCCAAGCGGTTTTCTATTCGGCGGAATCTGGCCGGTTGAAAAGGTGGTACGGTTTCTGCTCGTCAATCCCTTGGTGCCTTTGTTGCGTGGAATGCTGCCTTTGCTGTAGCGTCCGGTCCGACCGGAAACAATATTGTGATTTTTAACGAACGCCACGAGCTGCGACATTTTAAAGTCAGACTGGAACGCCTGATTTAACTCAGAGGTTAACTCATGCCGGTTGAGCCGCTGGTAATTATTCTTGATGAACTGCACCTGGGCGGCAGTAAAGATCAAAGATGTTCCCTTTTTTAATTCACCCTTTGACCGGCCACACGTCAAGCCGTTGTTATTTATCGCGGCATGAATCGCTGAGCGTGTCTTGTTCAGATCGAAACGGCGATTGAATGCTTCGGTCAGTTCCCGGAGTCCCATAACCCGATATTCAACGCGGATAAAGTCGATGTGTTCCTGAGTGTATTTAAACCTCATTGGATATCCCGAGCATCTTCGGCGCATTGACAATCGATCTATCATTGATAGCCTTGGCAGCGTCCAGAACCAGTTTGCCATTATCAATAATGGTTCTGGCAATCATAGTTACGGACTTGGAACGCTCAATCTCTTCTTTCAGTTCGTCTCCGGTAGTTTCTTCGTCTGAAAGCCTTTCCAGCTGGGCAAACAGATGATCATTCAAATCTGATAATTTATTTTTTACGCCCATGAAGCTTTTCCCCCTATGAATGTATTTAAGTTCACGCTACCCCCAGCGCCCTTTCAATCAGGCGCTTGTTAAAATGGAAATTACTGTGACACGCCGCGGTGTACTTGGTGTACATGCTGCCGAGCATGTTTCCGGCCGTGTCGTAACCAAACTTGCCGAGGATCTGTAACTGCTTTTCAGTTGCAGGATCATTCAGCCACCGCTTGTTCTTCTTCGCAGATCCGTCCGTTTCATAATTACGCAAGAAGTCATCAGCCGCGGCCATGGCATTCAACCTGCCGGTAAGCGCCAGCTGGTGCACACGCTTTTCATCCTGCAGCTTGCCGATCGCCACCCACGTTTCGCCCTGATCCGGAGAAAACACACCGGCCCAGGCGCTGAACCCGCATGCCATCATGCAGGTCTCGGTACCGAACAGATCCACCCAGCGAAACGGTGAAGCGTTCAGAATATCCAACTCAGTCAGGCTGATTTCCTGAATCTGTTGTTCGTCCTGGTTGTCGATGCGCTCGAACGTGAAACCGCAGATCGGACATGTCCGTGTTTGTGCCGGCACTTCGGCGCCACAACCTTCAGCGCCGTTCTTGTCAGGGAAATGGTAATTCATGCCCAGGGAATACTCCGTTGGACATATCTTCATTACCGCTTCGCCCTTCTCCTTTTCACTCTCCTGGTGCAACCCATCATCCTGATCCAGATTGCCGTGAGTCAACAGCGACGTCCCGAAATCCAGAATGATGCAGTCCTTTTTGACCACGCCCGGGTAAAGTTCCGGATCCACTGTCCGGAGACCTCGGCCGGCCATCTGGATCATCGGCCCCTTCTCAGAACACTGACGGAGTAACAGTACGCATGACACCGGCTGCGAGTCGTAACCCTCAGTCAGCACCGCAACATTGACCAGAACCTGCAGACGGCCTTTGTCGAATCGCTGTAATGTGGCCTTTCGCTCGCCGTCGGCCATATCTCCTGTCACAACACCCGACTCCACCCCGGCACTTTTGAAGGCTTCCGCCACGTCGTGGGCATGCTGGCATGTAGCACAGAAAACGATTGTCTTGCGGTCTCCCGCCTTTTCTTTCCAATGGCGGACAACTTCCTGATTGATGATCGGTGTATCCAGTACCCGCGCCACTTCCTGCTGATCACCGAATGCGGACAGATTCTTGATTGCCTGGAGCTGATCCTGTGCGCCAACGTTCACCACGTAGGCCCGAGGCGGGACCAAGAAACCAAGATTTACCAGCTCACGGATGGTGATCTTCTCCGACACGTTGTCGAAATACTTCCGGAGGGACTTCTTGTCGCCACGTTCCGGGGTCGCAGTGAACCCGGACAGCAGGAGTTTGGGATTACGTTCTTTGCAGGCGTCAATAATTTTTGAATAGGTTGGTGCTACGATGTGATGAACCTCGTCACAGATAATGTGATCGAAGGAAGGAAGGTGATCCAGGTTGCGGCACATGGTCTGCTGCATGGCAAATACAGCCTGGCCACCGAAAGATTTCTGATCGGCAGTGAAAAAGGATACCGGCCAGTCCGGGTTTACCTTCAAGAACTTGGAGGCATTCTGCTGGACGAGCTCCTGCCGATGCTGGAGAATGAGGGTTTTACCCCTCACCTCCTTTGCAAGCCCGGATAGAATGATTGTCTTTCCTGCACCGGTACCAGCTATTACCAGCGTGTTGCCGTGCTTCTTGAGTGCCGACTTGGCATTCTTCACGGCTCTGTTTTGAATGGGACGGAGAATCATTGCTGACACTCCACAAACTCACCATCGGAATTCAGCGTGTACCAGATATCAGCTTTGATACCGTTGTCGCCAACTTTGCTTGCCCTGATATGAATGAGCTTGCCCTCGTTGTCTCTGTAGACACAAACGATTGCTCCGCTCTCTGACGACTTCGATCTGCCCTCATAACCAAAAGCGGCAGCTACTCCGTCCGATCCTGAGTTGCTGGCAGCGCCGTAATCGCCTGAGTTGCTGGCAGCGCCGTAATCGCCTGAGTTGCTGGCAGCGCCT
>JAFLLC010000177.1 GCA_019162745.1 Deltaproteobacteria bacterium
GGCCAGCGCCTTGATGCTCTTTTCCCCGGCCACCTCCCCGGCGGCCAGCTTCATGGTCTCGATAGAGGTAAGTTTTTCGCTGCGGGGGAGTCTGGTCAGGACGACTCCGACGGAGGCGGCATAATTCAGATTCGGATCCTGGTGCAGCGCCTCTTTGGTCAGGGTCGTCTTCGCTTCGCTGCCGATGGCATAGGCGGTGAGGCCGTTCTGCAGCCGGTAGTTGGTGTTGTGGGAAACGTAGCAGATCCGGCAACGGTCAACGATAGGCGCTTCCTCCTTTTCGGAAAGGAACCGGTTGAATTCGGAGTTGTTGCTGGTGGCGATAATCAGCGAGTCGATCGGCCAACGGTAGCCGTCGATCTCAATGGCCCGGTTCTGGATGACACCGAGATAGACCTGCACCAGATCCTTCTTGTTCTTGAAGATCTCGTCGGAAAAATGGATGCCTCCCCCGGCGACCCGGGCCAGAGCGCCGCGGCGCAGATCGAAGCGATAGGGATTGTTGGTGTCGGAGATATGGAGCAAACGCTGGATCGACTCTTCGCCGAGCAGGTCCACCGACGACGAGGTAATTTTGTCCTTGGCCGGATACTTGCCGGTCACGGTGCCGAGACTCTCGCTCATCGGCACCGGAATGATCTCGACAAAGCTTAGCATCCGCTCAAGGTCGCCATCGCAGAACTCGCGGATATCGTTCCAGATATAGCCGCTGCAGGCCCCCAGAGGACGGTAGTTTTCGTAGAGGAGATCAATGGCTGCATCACCCAGTCCACCCTGTACGGCCAGAAAGGAGCGATTCTCTTCGGCAGCATCGTAAAGGTTCATCGCCAGAATGGCCGGGTCCTCATAGGTCTGGGAATCGATAATATTGATCCTGCCGTAATGCCCCAGCTGTTCCATGCCACTGAAACGGAAGGTATAGCGGCGGTTCTTCGGCACGGACAGAAAGTCACGGTAGCGGCTGCAGAGAAACTCGACAAAGAAGGTTTTACCGTTGCCCGGCTCACCGACCAGCACAAAAGCCATCTCCTTGCTGGAGCCCCCTTCGGCGGCATCCTTGACGTACGAAACGAAACTGTTGATCTCGTCGTACATGCCGATGGTGTGTTTTTTACCGCTTCTGAACAGATTGAAGTCGTACGTGGTTCTGCCGTTCACCACCACCTTTTCAAACCCGGCGCCAAGAATCATCCTGGCTACCGACTGGAAAGCATTCTCGAAAACCCTCTCGCCGACCTTCAGAGCATTAAGATGCCGGCTTAATTTTTCACTGGTAGCCATCGCGTCCTCCAAATAACTTGTTTGATCGCGTTGTTCAAAATTAGAGCCATTCAAAAACAGCCCCGGAAATATACTCCGGGGCTGTTCCATAAACGCTGATTGACGCAACGTAGAGAAGCTTCTTTCTAATCCGTCGGTGAGCGTGCTACTCGGGCCAGACTATACGCTCCGTTATGACCATAGAGCCCGGTGAACCTTCCACAAACTCCCTTTTTCAAGCGGTTGTTACGCGCCTGGCGGATGAGAATTCGAGCCTTCGGCTTTATCTCACGTGCGTCAATCAGCGCCATGTCTGGAATTTTCTATACACGTTGGTTTCTCTGCCCAACTGCCAATCTTTTTCCGGGAAGACGCTTCAGGCTTCCTTCTCCATTGATGGCTTGCACACCACGTCTGTACCCTGATTTTTAATCAATCTCTAATTATCGGCAGAAGCCACAACAGTGTATAAATTTAATTCCAGAACAACTTTTCAAAGAGCACTCACTCCCTGTTTATTGCTTTACGCCAATGTATAGATGTGTCAAGTCGGATAGCAGAACACAGAATTCGTATCAGCTACTGACTATTCCACGTTAATTTTTCGTGCCTTTTTCTTCGCGGCTTCACTCTTCGGCATCCTGATTTCCAGCACACCTTCATTGAACAGGGCGTGGGTTTTATCAATCTGGATTTCAACCGGTAAGCGCAGTTTACGGCAGAAGGATCCAAAAGAGCGTTCGACCCGGTAGTAATCTTTGCGCTCGGTCTTCTCTTCCGATTTTTTTTCTCCGGAGATCGTAATGACATCGTCAGCAAAATCGATGCTGATCTCATTTTTATTCATCCCCGGGATTTCCGCCTTGATGATGAGATCATCCCCTTCTTCATACATGTCCACCGATGTGGAAACATCGGAAAAATCCGGGAACCTGAGGCGGGGCATCCATGATGGCGCCAGGAGTCGCTGCTGAAAAAAATCTTCAAACATCTGCTCCATGTCCTTAAGAGGTGATATATAACGCTGCAATTCATTTTTCTGCTCACCGCTTGATTTTCTGATCGCTACTTCCTGCTTATCATTTGTCATGGTGTAATCCTCCATTTTATGTCTGTTATGTGATAGGAACCTGGTGATGGCGTGGCCGTTCCGAACCCTGCGGTTTTGGCATCCTGACCGTCAGGATCCCCCCCTTGAGCTCGGCCTTGATCTTGCTGTCCTGTACGTCATACGGCAGCTGTACACTACGCGTAAAACTGCCGTAGCAGCATTCCGAAAGGTAGCTCCCTTCAGATCCTTTTTGTTCGCGCGAGGCCTTTTTTTCGCCCCGTATCACGAGCCGACTCCCGACCAGCTCAACCGAGAAGTCATTTTTTTTCAGCCCCGGAACTTCGACCGTAATTATCAACTCATCCGTTGATTCATGCATGTCGAGAGGGGGACCACCAAGCTGCATGAAAGCGGGGAGCAGGTCAGCGCTCATGCTTTCAAGTGAAGTATTCGCTTTTCTTACCGGTTTGAGCTTGTCCAGGAAATGGCTTGTTTTGTCTTGCACACGCTCCAGCGTCTCTTTCCACTGTGCTGGTATCAGATTAGGCATAACTATTACCTCCCAGAATTAGGCACGTCTTTATTACGTCGCCTTTAACTCTATGAAATATCTAAAATGTGCCGGGTTATATCTGATTTTGTGGAACACTTGACCGACATCAAGTTCAAGATCATCCCGCTCTCCAAACATATTCCTGCGCACCATATTATCCCCCCTCTGGCCGGTTGCTGGCTGATAACATTACAAACTTCATGCCAGACAAAATCAATGAAATAGCTAATCAATATGATGTGTTATAGATGTGATGTGTGGCCGGGGGGTGTTAGTTAATTATCGCTGATGGGTGGTGATGGGATGGAAACTGACGTAACAAGGCATCTTGTGATAATTTTTTCGAAGGTAATTATTTTACATCAAAGCAGAATAGTTAACATGTCTACTTTCTGAGTGTTGTGACGCTCTACGGATACGTTACGAGAGAAGAACCATGCAACTACCGGGTAGAGCTTAGAACACCAGAGTGCCCCCATGAGCGGGAAGCCGGAGGGG
The DNA here is from genome assembly GCA_019162745.1 of Deltaproteobacteria bacterium. Lineage (GTDB taxonomy): Bacteria > Desulfobacterota > Desulfuromonadia > Geobacterales > Pseudopelobacteraceae > JACRCG01. The sequence goes on from JAFLLC010000177.1 coordinate 3,363, forward strand.
ATCAAAATGGGTAACACCCCACTGAAGAATGTCGCTGCACGAACATTCGACAAGATCCGGGGCGGGAGTTAAGCCGAGGAAACGGAGGGCTGCCAGCAGCAGTGTCTGCTCCCTGCCGGCCAGATTGCTGAGTCCATGTGAAAGCAGATGGTCGCGTTTACTCAGCTTTGAGCCATCTCCTCCGGTCACTAGCGGCAGATGGCAATACTCCGGCTGCGGAAAACCGAGAAGGCGCTGCAGATAAATCTGACGCGGTGTTGAGCTAAGCAGATCCTCTCCTCGCACCACCTGATTCACTCCTGCGGCATAATCATCGACAACAACCGCCAGCTGATAGGCAAACTCCCCGTCGCCGCGTCTCACGATAAAATCTCCGGAGACTGAGGGTAGCTTCTGACAGAGGCGTCCACTCCTCAGGTCGTAAAAACAGATCTCTTCCTCCGGCACTCTGACCCGCCAGGAACGTATGGGGGGATCCCCCTTCGCTCCTTCCTTCATCCCATCCCGACAGCTGCCGTGGTATGGTACACCATCATCGCCGGAATGAGGCGCTGAAGCGCTTCGGGCAATCTCCTTGCGAGAGCAGCGGCATGGGTAGATCACACCGCCGCGCTGCAGCGTTTCAAAAGCCCGCAGATACTCTCCAAGATTCCTGCTTTGGCAAGCAACTTCACCATCCCAGAGCAGGCCGAACGACTCCAGAGCGCGCATGATGTCATCAGCCATGCCGGGCAGCTGACGCTGTGTATCGAGGTCGTCGAGGCGCAACAGCCACCGTCCGCCGGACTGCTTCGCCATCAGATAGCTCCCGACCGCCGCCACCAGCGAGCCGGTGTGAAGTGCACCGGTCGGAGAGGGCGCAAAGCGGCCGACAACCTGATGGTGAGAGCTGTTAACCATAGATCTCCCGACGGTCAGCTGACATAGGAACAGCAATAATCTGTTGCGGCTGCAACCTTCATCAGAAAGACGGAATCAGCCGGCACGCTAAAGGCTTCGCCACCAGCCACTTTCTTCCACTCGTGCTCTCCCTTTATCTGCCACTCCAGCCCTCCGGAGAGAATCTCCATGATTTCAGCGGCACCGGTGGAGAATTCATACTCTCCCGTCTGCATGACCCCGAGCGTTTTTTTGCTGCCGTCAGCAAACAGTACCGAATAGCTGACGACCTGACCGCCAAAATAGATATTGGCCTTCTTGATAACGGTGACGTTATTGAACTCTGACATTTTTCCTCCTCGCTGTTGATATTCTGCGGCACCTTATACCTGTTTCGGGTGGTGTGAGGCAAATAAAAAAACCTGCAGGATTTCTCCGGCAGGTTTCATTGCGGTTGAACTTATAGTATCAGAATTAGTTGAATGTGCCCCGGATCAGATCGGCTCTCCAGGCAACCGTACTCCTCCCTGATGAAGGCGAAACGATCAGCTCGGGGGTGACCGTCGGAAATGCAATCTTAACGCGGCCATTCTCGACTTCGGCAAATGCGCGGGCCGATTTGGCTAATCCATAAGCTGTGCCGACCAGAACGCCCGATGCGGCGCCATATGCTATATAATTGAGGTGGTCGCCCGGCTTATTTGTAAAAATCATCAGAGCTCCGCCAACGAGCCCGCCGATTGCGGCTCCGTAAAAAGCATCCGTGAAAACTTCCTTGATCGTATCATCTGCGGCAAACGCCGAAGAAGTGGTCGTTAAAAGAACCGCCAGCGTCATGATAGCAACAAGTTTTTTAAACGGTTTCATAGCGCCTCATTTTAATATCGATTATTGAATTCCTACGTTAATTAATAACATGCAGCAGAGCATCCCGTCAAGCCGGTTTTTTACAACTATTCGATTTTATTGATATTGCCGTATTATTTGTTGCGGTCATGCATCATGGATCGTACCAAGTTCTCTTCTTCATCCCGGCTGCCGGTTTCACCATCAAGCCGCGCCTGCAGCAGTCGCTCCTTGATGCTTCCGAACAGCGGGCCGGGCTCGAGTCCGAGTCCAAGCAGGTCCTCGCCGTCCAGAAAGGGGGCAACAGTGCGCAGCCTTGTCAGATAGTGCGACACAAAGCGTCTGACCTGTTCACTGCTGGCCCGGGCCGCTATGTACAGCAGCATCTCCAGCGTGAAGCCGCTGAACCAGAGATACAGCTGACTGTTGCGTACTTCAGGCGTCTGTTTCAGGCGCCGCTTGATCGCATTCAGAGTTGTGGACACCAGGTGGCGCTGGCTGCAGAGCCTGGCGGCAAGCCTGCCGGGGATGGCAAGACGGCTGCAGGCATCGCGGAACTCATCCGGTTTCAGGGCATCACATAACGCAAGGAAGTATACCTGCCACGGTTCACAACGGTCCTCCAGATAGAGCAGCCGGAACCAGGCCATCACCTGTCCCGTTTCCTGCAGCACCCGCTCCGTGTCCGGCACCAGTTTGAGCGCGGGGTGAATGAACGGAAGAAGACCCAGGGAAGCGATACGCATAATGGCTCCTGACGGCTCCTTTTCGCGCATGATCTGCACCAGTTCGCTCAGCAGACGCTCCCCTCCCAGTTTGTCAAGCAGATGCATCCGTACTGCGCTTCGCATCAGGTTTTCGGTATGCGGGGCGACGTGAAAACCGAGGCGCTGCTCAAAACGAATCGCCCGGAACACGCGAGTCGGGTCCTCGACAAACGACAGGTTGTGCAGCACCCTGACGACCTTTTCCTGGAGGTCCTGCTGGCCGCCGAAATGATCGGTCAGAGAGCCAAAACGGTCGCTGTTGATACAAATCGCCAGCGTGTTGACCGTGAAATCACGCCGGTACAGGTCATGCCGGAGCGAAGCCCGCTCGACCGTTGGCAGGGCACCGGGGGATTCGTAGTATTCGAGGCGGGTGCTGGCCACATCGATCTTGCGCCCATCCGGCAGAACCAGCACCGCCGTGCCGAATTTCTGGTGACTCCGCACCCTGCCGCCATGAATTTCGGCAAAACGTTCCGCGAAGAAAATGCCATCCCCTTCGACGGTGACATCAATATCCAGGTTGTCTATCCCCAGCAGCAGGTCGCGCACAAAACCGCCGACAACATAGATGGAGAGGCCTAAGCCGTCACCGACATCACCCAACTTATGCAGGGTCTCGCGGATTTCTGTTGAAAGCTGTTTGCCCAGCAATCCAGCTACCGAACGGGTTCGGGTCGGGATCTCCAGGGAGTCAAGGTCATAGAATGCGCCGCTCTGACCGCGTCTTCCACCGTAAATGTGACGCATCAGGTCGGTCCGGGTCACCGCGCCGATCAGTTCTGCCCCTTTGAAAACCGGTACGAAGCGGCGATTGCTGGTCACCATGTAGGCCTGAATATCGGTTATGGGGGTCTCAGCGGTTGCAGAGAGGTATTCGGTATGCATGAAGTCCGTCACCGGCGATTCGCCCAACATGTGGTGCAGCGCCTTCTCGACGGTCTTGCGCGAGATGACGCCGACTATCGCTCCTCCGCTCATAACAGGCATGGCGTTGCAATTGTAGCGTGTCAGCAGTTCGCGGGCCCCGGTAATGCTGACCGAGTCCGGCATCGTCTTGACCGGGGCCGACATGATGCACCCCGCAGTCGCCTCTCCCCTGATTGAAAGATGCAGCAGGCCGTCAAGTGTCTCCAGCACCTGTTTCAGCGTCCGGTCATGAACGACAGCCGAAGCGGCGGTGGCATGCCCCCCACCCTGGAACCCCTTCATGATCTGGCCGGCATTTATTTCGGGGATATGGCTGCGGGCCACGAGGTAGACGCTGTCTTCCATCGCCACCGCTATAAACAGTGCGTCCATGTTTTCCATGTCACGCATCAGGTGGGCCAGTGAAGCGATATCACCGATGTAATGATCGCAGGAAGCGTATGCCACCGATATGGCGATTCCATTCACCGAACTGGTCTTGAGGGTCGTCAGCAGCTGTTTCAAAAGCCCCATCTGCGCCTTGGTCAGCTCCGGCGTCAGCGCATCACTGACGACGTTGAGCCGGGCTCCCTGTCCGAGAAGCCACCCGGCGACACGGTAATCCTCCGGCGTTGCCGACGCAAACAGCAGCCGCCCGGTGTCTTCATGGATCCCGAGCATGATCAGAGTAGCCTCTTCGGGAGTCAACCTGACGCCCTCTTCAATCAGTCTGGCCCCGAGGAGGGTCGAGGCGGAGCCGTAGACGGCGATTTCTCCGCCGGTCGGGAGGATACTCTCCTCCGTCACCGGGTGATGGTCGTAGATGTGAATTTCCAGGCCAGGTATGTCCAGAATCCCGGCGAAGCGGCCGATGCGGGCTGCCTGCTGGCAATCGACGATGATCAGGCGGGTGATTGATTCGAGATTGATCTCTTTGGCGCGGGTAACGTGCGGCAGGTAGTCAGGATGGCGCTGGATGAAATCGCGTACCCCCTTCTCCTGCGACCCGGAAAAAGAGAGCAGGGCGCCGGGATAGAGCCGGAGGGCCGCTGTCATGGCGCCCAGGCAGTCAAAGTCGGCATTCGTATGGGTAGTGATAACTTCCATGATCATCCGGGTGGCTAGGTAAAATAGTGGTGGTTTATCTTTTTAGAAAGTGTATGCCGCATTTTGATGCGGATTAACCGCAGGTGAATTGTAACCATGCAGCGCCACCATTTGCAATCATAACATGAATAACGCTTTTATTTGCCTTTGGTTCGGTATTTTCTCTGTGGTAGAATACGGCCCCTGTCACCTGCTTTTATCTATGACCGGTCAGATTTCTGAATGAGGGAGGAAAACATGGAGACGCCAACAATGTTCAAAGCGCTGGTAGTGGAGAAAACGGAGAATGGGCAGTTCGCGCGGCAGATCCGGGAGCGGAACATAGCCGACCTGCCGCCGGGAGACCTTGTGGTGCGGGTCCGCTACTCCTCGCTCAACTACAAGGATGCGCTCTCGACCACGGGGCACCCGGGGGTAACCCGGCAGTTCCCGCATACCCCCGGCATAGACGCGGCGGGCGAGGTGGTTTCGTGCGAAAGCGGCGCCTTTGCCGTTGGAGACAACGTCATCATCACCGGTTATGACCTCGGGATGGAAACTGACGGCGGCTGGGGAGAATTCATCCGCATCCCGTCGGAGTGGGCGGTGCGGCTTCCTGCGGGGCTGACGCTTCAGGAAGGGATGGCCCTCGGCACTGCCGGCTTCACGGCGGCACTCTCGGTGCTGAAACTGGCACAGGCCGGGGTTGCGCCGCCAGACGGCGAGGTCCTTGTCACCGGGGCGACAGGCGGGGTTGGCGCCATCGCAGTGGCAATCCTCGCACGAGCCGGGTACCGGGTGGTTGCCTCCACCGGGAAGAGTTCCGATGAAGCGTTTCTTCGGGGCCTGGGAGCGGCGGAGATTATACCGCGCGAAGCCGTGACGGCAGGCTTGGAGCGTCCGATGATGAAGGAGCGGTGGAGCGGCTGCGTGGATGTCGTCGGAGGCGACACTCTGGCGGCCGCCATCAAGTCCACCCGCTACGGCGGGGCTGTCACCTGCTGCGGCCTGGTCGGCTCCACAGAACTTCCCCTGAATGTATTTCCCTTCATACTGCGGGGGGTGAGCCTCATCGGCATCGATTCGGTTAAATGCCCGACCGGCACCAGAATGCAGGTATGGGAAAAGCTTGCCGGAGAGTGGAAACCGGAACTGCTGCAGGAGATGGTAACTGAGGTTCAGCTGGAAGGTCTGGAAGAAAAGATACAGGCGATGCTCCGAGGTGGAGCCCATGGGCGGGTAGTAGTGAAGCATTCGTAGGACGGGTCACAACCAGCAGTACAACTACTGATCAGCCCCTGGCACTCGACAGGGGCTGATCCATTTACTTACTTAAACGGCTGGCTCCGGTCCTTTTTTATCACAGACCGACATCGCCTTCAGGTGCCAGATCTCATCGTTATAATTGCTGATTGTCCGATCGGTGGAAAACTTGCTGCTCCGGGCGGTGTTGATGATGCTCATGCGGATCCAGCGCTCGCGGTCCTGATAGGCTGCTGCCACGCGCCGCTGGGCATCGACAAAGCTGCGGAAATCGGCAGCAACCATCCAGGGATCCTGCGGTGAGCAGATCGCGTTGATGATCGGGTCAAAGAGCCCGGCGTCAAACAGGTTGAAGTGCCCGGAGCGGAGAAGATTCATGACCCTCTGCAGATCGTCGTCGTGACTGATGGTCGCCTGCGGGTCATAATTCCAGCGCAGCTGATCCACCTCTTCGCTCGTCAGGCCGAACATGAAGAAGTTCTCCTCGCCGACCTCCTCGCGGATCTCAATATTCGCGCCATCAAGAGTACCGATAGTTACCGCGCCGTTCATCATGAACTTCATGTTGCCTGTCCCGGAAGCCTCTTTGCCCGCTGTTGACAACTGTTCCGACAGATCGCTGCCGGGGCAGATAACCTCCATCGCGGTTACGCTGTAGTTGGGAAGAAATGCAACTTTGAGCTGGTCACCGACGGCCGGATCGGCATTAACCACCTGGGCCACATTATTTATCAGCTTGATGATCAACTTCGCCATCGCATAACCGGGTGCGGCTTTCCCTCCGATCAGCACGCAGCGGTTAGTCCACCCTGCCGTATCACCCCGCTTGATCCGGTCATAGAGATGGATGACGTGCAGTATGTTGAGAAGCTGGCGCTTATACTCATGGATCCGCTTGACCTGGACATCAAACATCCCTTCCGGGTTGAATGTGACCTCGCATTGGGCCTGTACGAGAGCCGACAGACGAGCCTTGTTCCCCTGCTTGACTTCATGCCAGCGGAGCCGGAATTCATGATCATCCGCACGTGCGGCAATTTGGCTGATCTGCTGGAGGTCGGCCACCCACCCGTCACCGATATTTTCGCTTACCAGCCGGCTTAATTCAGGGTTACAGCGGGCGATCCAGCGCCGCGGGGTCACGCCGTTGGTCTTGTTGTTGAACTTGAGCGGCCAGAGTTCGTAGAAATCACGGAACAGCCCCTGAACCAGCAGCTGCGAATGCAGTGCGGCAACGCCGTTAACGGAGAAACTTCCGACAATGGCCAGATACGCCATCCGCACCTGGGGGACAGCCCCCTCTTCAATGATGGACATGCGCCTCATCCGCTCATTATCTCCGGGCCAGCGGCTGGACACTTCCCTCAGGAACCGGGCATTAATCTCCAGGATAATCTCCATAATCCGGGGGAGAAGCTGGCCGAACAGCGGCAGAGGCCATTTTTCCAGCGCTTCGGGGAGCAGGGTGTGATTGGTGTATGCCATGGTACTGCAGGTAATTTCCCAGGCACGATCCCACGTAATTCCCTGATCGTCCATCAGAATCCGCATCAATTCAGGCACGGCACAGCTTGGATGGGTATCGTTCAGCTGGAAACAGTTATTGGCGGCAAATTCACTAAAATTTCCTTTCCGCACCATCATCCACCTTTCGACAACATCCTGAAGTGAGGCCGACGCGAGGAAATACTGCTGGCGCAGTCGGAGCACTTTGCCGTTTTCGCTGGCATCATTCGGGTAAAGTACCATCGTGATGTTTTCGGCCTCATTCTTGGTGGCAACCGATTCAGCATAATCGCCGGCGTTGAATTCATCGAGGTCAAAGACATCGGTGGCGGCCGCTTTCCAGAGCCTCAAGGTGTTGACAGTGTTGTTGCGATAGCCCGGGATCGGAATATCGTAGGGAACCGCCAGCACATCCCGGCTTTCTACCCAGCGGACGCGCTGTTCGCCGCTCTCGGTTCGATGGTGTTCACAGCGACCGCCGAAGCGGACACGCTGGGTATATTCCGGGCGCTCCTGTTCCCAGGGGTTACCGTCACGCAGCCAGTGATCCGGCTCTTCTACCTGATGGCCATCCACGATACGCTGGCGGAACATGCCGTATTCATAGCGGAGGCCATATCCCATAACCGGCAGCTGCAGGGTGGCACAGCTGTCCAGAAAACAGGCCGCCAGACGCCCGAGGCCGCCGTTGCCGAGCCCGGCATCGATCTCGGCATCGGCTAACTCTTCCATTTTGATGCCGAGCTGCTGCATCGCCTCCACAGCGGCATCGCTAATGCCCAGATTCAGCATGGCATTGCCGAGAGTCCGCCCCATCAGAAACTCCAGCGACAGGTAATAACCCTGCTTGCATCTTGACTCGACATACGTGTAGCGGGTTTTCTTCCACCGCTCCATCAAACGGTCACGCACCGTCAGCGCCAGCGCTTTGTAGAAATATTTTACCGAATGGCAGTATTTATTCTGACCAAGAGTATAAGTAAAATATCTCCGGTAATCGTGTATCAGGCCGGAAGCATCCAGCGGCAGCGGCGGAAGTTCCGTCAAGCCGGGAGAGTTGATTGTCGTATGTTTTCTTTTTTGAGCCATTCCTGTTTCCTTCCCGCTCACATCCATAGTAGTTTTGCGGTAAATTGATTTGATTCAGCACGTTACTTCAGCTGGCAATCTTACGCGGTCCTGCCTTCAGGAGACAATCCGCTTTAAAAGATCACTTTATCAGACAGTTCGTTCGTGTCATCTGCGGCTCTCGGGAAATGCTCCTTGAGGACGTTGCCCAGCTTATCGATGGCAGTGCAAAGCCCGCCAAAAGCTTGATTTTCCCTAATACTGCCCGCAAGTTCCCCGGCAAGCGTCTGCCAGAACTGCGGGTCAATCCGCTGGTTTATGCCGCGGTCCCCCAGAATCCAGACCTTGTGTTCCAGGATGGAGATAAAAATAAGTATGCCGGTCTCCCCCTTGGTGCGGTAAAGCCCTTTCTCGAAGAAGGCGCGAACAGCTCTCTCTCTGACCGCCTCCTCCAGCCGTTTTTTTCCCGCCAGCGCGAGCTTGAAACGCGGAAAGGCGCGCATAAAATAAAGTGCCGGGGTCCAGAAAATGATAACAGCCGGAATATATGACCAGACCGTAACATGATGTATCGAAACGACTACAACCAGGGCAACGAATGCCGACAGCAGGGTAGCACCCAGAATATTCGCCTCCCGGTAGCTGTCACTTTCATCCACAACCATGGCCGCAATCTCGCCGGACGTTTCGCTCTCGGCCTTTTTAACCAGGGTGCTGATCTGCTGCTTTTCAGATTCACTGAAAAAAATATCGGCCTTTTTACCTGTCATCTACCAATCTCCCGATGCGCCACCGCCGCCAAAGCTTCCTCCGCCCCCGGAAAAACCGCCAAAACCGCCACCAGACGAGCCGCCGCCAAATCCTCCACCGATAAACGGCCCGCCGAATCCTCCACCACCGCCCCCGCCACCGAACAGCAACGCGACTACGAGGCCGAGGACAAAACCGGCGGCGCCAAGAAGCGCCAGAACAAGAATCCCGAGACCCGGAAAGGTTAAAAAACCGATCAGGGCCAGTCCCGCCGCGCCAGCGGCACCACCCAGATATTTTGAAAACGATCCGAGGAAAACAACCGCTACCAGAAGAAACACCAGCAGGGTAAACACCGGTTCGGCGCTCTTCTTGCCCTGTTTCAGGTCGCGCGGCTGCGCCTGATACTCCCCTTTGACAACCTGCATGATGGCGGAAACACCGGCAGTTATGCCTGCGTCATAATCACCTCTCTTGAAATAGGGGGAAATATCCCCCCGGATGATCCTTCCGGATGTCAGATCGGTCAGCACCCCTTCCAAACCGCGCCCCACCTCGATCCTGATCTTGTGCTCCTGCTTTGCGATCAGCAGGATTGCGCCGTTATCCAGCTTTGCCTGCCCGACTCGCCACGCCTCTGCAATCTTGATGGAGAATTCCTCCAGATTTTCACCTTCCAGAGAATTCACCGTAAGGACTACTATCTGGGTAGAGTCGCTGTTCTCAAAAGCGACAAGCGCCTGTTCCAGACGCTCTGCTGCGGCGGGAGAAAGCATGTTTGCATAGTCATTCACATGGCCCCGAAGCTGCGGCACTTCAAGCGAAAAGGCCTGATGCGGGAGCAGTATCAACAACAATATGATGCAAAATGATTTCATGACGGACCTTGTCTGCACGGCGCTCTAAAACTTCACTTTTGGTGCTGTCTTTGCTCCTACATCGGCTTTAAAAGGCTCTTTGCGTACCAGGTGGAGTATCAATGAATTGGTCAGGCTGTTGGGAAATGACCTGATGCTGGTGTTGAAATTCTGTACAGCCGAGTTATAGCGCACCCGCGCCACATTGATCCTGTTCTCCGTTCCCTCAAGCTGATTCTGGAGATCCAGGAAATTCTGATTGGCCTTGAGATCAGGATAGCGTTCCACCACGACCATCAGACGGGACAGGGAGCCTGAGAGCTGCCCTTGTGCTTCCTGGAATTTCGCCATCGCCTCCGGACTATTCACCATATCCTTTGAAAGCTGCATCGAACCGACCTTGGCGCGTGCCTCGGTAACGGCCTTCAGTGTTTCGGCCTCGTGTGCGGCATATCCCTTCACCACCTCCACCAGGTTAGGGATCAGGTCGGCGCGTCTCTGGTACGAAGCCTCGACATCCCCCCAAGCCGCAAAGACCGCTTCCTCACTCGCCTGCATGCTGTTGTAGCCGCAGCCGGAAATAGTTAAAACCAGAACCAGGCCAAACGATAATAAAATATTCCTTCTCATAATTCCTCCTCAAAAGTTCTTTGATTCAAATATACGTGCTTCCGTCTGTTTGTCACGTTATATCAAAAATAAATTTATTTATACAGCAGGATTGGTTGGTATTATTGAGGGATTTTATCAGAGCAGGTTAAATTTAATAGGGGCAGACAGTTAATACCGCCTGAGTTTTTAGTTTACAGCCAAATCCTGTCAATGTATTATATGCGCATAAAACTTATGCATAAGGAGTGCGTATGCAATTGGCAGCTTTACAACCGACCCAGCAAAAACAATCAACCAACCTGAGCATCAACAGCGACCTGTTACGTCGTGCCCGCGCGCACAAAATCAACCTTTCCAAGACTCTTGAAGAGCGCCTCACGGAAATTTTGCGACAAGAAGAACGTGAAGCCTGGCGGGTGGAAAATGCCGGGGCGATCAGTGACTATAATGCAAGGATTGAGAAAAACGGTGTATTCAGCGACGGACTGAGGAGTTTCTGATGGCACAATTTGATGTGTACGAGAACCCGAATCCGACATCACGTAAAACCATCCCTTACCTGCTTGATGTTCAGAACGACCTGCTTGACAGCCTTGCCACCCGCGTCATAGTGCCGCTTGCAACCATTGCCGCCATACCGAAACCGGGTCGGCATCTGAATCCTGCACTCAGTATTGGAGAGATCATCGTAGTTATGTCCACGGCAGAAATTGCCGGAATTTCAGTCAAAAGTCTTGGCAAAAGAGTCTGCTCAATAAAAGAACAACGTAACGAGATTGTTGCAGCGCTTGATTTTTTGATTACCGGGATCTGAATTGCGGCCCTCCTTGCTGCCACCCTCCCGGAAACTACCAGATTATCTGTAGATCGGTAACGGTTGCCAATTTCTGATCTGATGTCACCAGTTTTGATTTATGCAGTAGTGCCGTTGCCGCGGTTATCCTGTCAGCCGGATCGCCATGGGGACAAAAATCCTCTTTTGCGCTTACTGCGGCAATTTCCGGTGTAATCGGTAACACGTTGATATTTCTGGCAGCCAGCACCAGACGTATGAATGTCTGAGCGTCTGTGCCGGGATCAATACGTTTCTTTGAAATCAACATTGCAATTTCCCATAAAGAGATATCACAGCAGGCCAACGAGCGGTTATCGTCAGCGTGGGCAATCTCCGCCGCTGCCTTCTTGCTGAGCCGAGACGGATCGAGTGAGTCGAAGATGAGAGCGCACGTATCAAGAATTAGCACTTTCAGCCTCCCATGTCACATCAAGTGATGAAACAACATCGCCAATATGACAGGCAGCACGAAGAGCAATCAGCTGTTCCCGCGCACTTTGGCGCTCATCCACAGGGGGGACGAGCCGGGCGATAACCTTGCCACGCGAAGTCAGGGAAATATCTTCACCCTTCCGCACTTTACCGAGATAATCAGGAATATGTTTGCGGAATGTTGTAACTGAGACTTCAAGCATGGTCACCTCCTTAAATGTACATTCTAAATGTACGTTACAGGCAACAGAAGGTCAAGCAAGATATCAGCCTCACTTTACCTCAGCAACCCTCCAGGCATTGCCCTGTTCTATTAGCATTTACCGCATCCTTTTTGACAAACTGCTTCTTGTGTCAGCGGTTCCGTGAAAATGAGAGGGACGGAAAATGCGTACAACTGAATTCATATCGGCCAATCCGCATGGATATTTGCCTTTCGCATCGAAAGTTGAGTCCTCTGTGAGCCGATGATAAAAAATATCGTCAGGTTTGGAAAGAGCTGCAACGTTGTAACCTGATAACAAATTAATGTAAAGGCGGCATGGGTGGCTGGCGTTGAGCCCTGTCAAAACCCTCATAATCACCCCCCCACGCTGAATAAACATCAGACTCCCATCTCCCTAAAACGCTGAACCGCCTCCGGAATGGCCTCCTCCCGGATATTTCCGAAAGCCAGCCGCAAATACCTTTCCAAACCGGGGCCGAAGACTTCACCCGGCAGACAGAGGATGGCCGCTTTATCCAGTAATCGTTTTGCTGCCTGGCGACCGCTGCAATTTTCGAACGGATGCTGCACCCAGGCGAAGAAACCGCCGCTGGCAGCCAGCCGGAACCGGTTGCCAGGCGCCATGAATTCGGAGCGGAACAGGTCATGGCGGCGACACATCATCTCCCGGTTGGTTTTTACCCACTCGTCCAGATTTTCAACGCCGAACTTGACCGCCTGCTGTGTTATGCGCGGCTGACAGACCGCCATGGTGTCCTGTGCTTTAAGGGCATGGTGGATAAACGTGTCGGAAGCGACGAGCATTCCGGCACGGTAGCCGGTCAGGGCGTACGTTTTGCCGAACGAGGCGATCTGGACGAAATGATCACCCCACGCCGGGTCGCTGAAGAGTTCGTGCGGACGAAGGCAGCCGGGGATAAATTCATTGTAGGTTTCATCCAGAATGAGGGCGATATTATGCCGTCTGGCAATGTCTAGCAGTACCCTAATCGTGTCCGCCGGGGTGATGGCACCGGTTGGATTACTGGGGGATACCACCAGAATTGCTCTCGTCCTGTCACTGATCAGGCTTTCGATTGTGGCGGGATTGGGAAGTCCGCCATCGGCCTCGCTAAAGGGGGCGTAAACCCCGTGAATGCCAAGGATATCGAGCGCCATCGGATGGTCGAAGTAGTAAGGGGCCTGCACCACGATCTCGTCACCGGCGCGGCAGAGGGAGACGATCGCCAACCAGAAAGCCTGGCTGGCGCCGATCGTCAGACAAAAATTATCCGGCGACAGCTGCGCGCCATATTTCCTGCCATAATAGCTGCAGACAGCCTCGCGCACCTCCGGTAGTCCCTCATCAGGCGAGTACTTTGACATGAGCGGATCGCTCAACAACCGGGACAGGTGCTCCGTCAATTCCGGGGCGGGGGCGTAATCAGGCACCGCCTGGCAAAGATCGATCAGCTGCTTTCCATCATCCGGCCGCTCAGCCACCCAGCGCTTTACCTCGGAAATGGGGGGGAAATGGACGCTTGAAATAAGAGGTGACATCATCATGCTCATATATAAGGTCTCCCTGCTAAAAATTTATGCTCCCGAATATAACAGAAACCACCCTCCACGCAGACACAATTTCCCTTACAAAATTCATATTTTATATTGACACATCCCTTGACCGCCGGTATAAGTTTCATCACTGTGGGAAAAAGTGGAATATTGTGGAAAATAATACCAAAGAGATGCCATGTTCAGGGGAATTTTCGAGACAACCATAGACGCCAAGGGGCGTACCAGTCTGCCGGCAAAATTCCGGGAGATTCTCACCGATAAACATGGCGATGAGCGTTTTTTTCTGACGAATTCAGCTCCGGTGAGTCTCGGGGAAGGCATGTACAGCTCCGGCCTGCTGATTTTCCCCTATAAAGAGTGGTTCATCTTTGAAGAGAAATTCCAGTTGATCAAGGGGCTTACCTCCGAACAGCGTAAAAACATCATGCACACCATTGTCGCACCGGCCCAGGAATGTTGTGCTGACAAAATCGGAAGATTTTTGATTCCGCCAACGTTTCGCAGGGATGCAGGTCTCGATCGAGAAATCCAGTTTGTCGGCACGATGGACAAGATAGAGATCTGGAGCATGAGCGAGTGGGACAAGGTTCGCGCCCAGAACATGAAAAACTTCCCGAGCGGCACTGAAGCGGCCGCAGAGCTTGGTCTCTGATGGCGGACTTTCATCATCTTTCGGTTCTGCCGAACGAGGTCATCTACTATCTGGCCCTGAAACATGGTGGCACCTATCTGGATGGAACCCTGGGTGGGGCCGGTCACGCCGCGCTGATACTTGAAAACGAACCTGCAGCGATGCTGATCGGCATCGACCGTGACCGGGAGGCGCTGGCAGCGGCCGGGAAACGTCTGGCGATATACGGCGAACGTGCCCGATTACTGCATGGCGATTTTGCCGATATCACCGGGCATCTGAGCACTCTCGGCATAGCAGAGCTGGACGGTTTCATCCTTGACCTGGGGGTTTCATCGCACCAGCTGGATACGAGGGAACGCGGCTTCAGCTTTCAGCAGGATGCCCCGCTGGATATGAGGATGGACATCAGCAGCGGCGAGACGGCCGCGGATCTGGTGAACGGGCTGCCCGAACAGGAGTTGGAGCGGATCATCACCCAGTATGGTGAGGAACGCTGGGCGAAGAGGATAGCGTCGTTCATCGTCAAGGAACGGGCCGAGAGTCTGATTACAACAACCTTCCGGCTGGTGGATATCATCAAGGGGGCGGTTCCCAAGGCCAAATGGGATGAGCGGATCCACCCGGCCACCCGCACCTTTCAGGCGCTCCGCATTGCGGTAAACAGCGAACTGGAAAGCCTGGAGCGGGGGATGCGCGCCGCCCTTGACCTGCTGAAACCGGGGGGGCGGGGGGTGATAATTTCATTCCATTCCCTTGAAGACCGGATCGTCAAGCACATCTTCCGCGAATATGCCGAAGGGTGCACCTGTCCACGACATCTGCCGGTATGTGCCTGCGGTAAACAGCCGCGGGTGAAGGTCCTTACCGGCCGGCCGGTGACAGCGGCAGAGGCGGAAATAAACGACAACCCACGGTCACGCAGCGCCAAACTGAGGGCTGTAGAAAAATTGTAGAACCAACCCCTCCCAGCCTCCCCTTGTCAGGGGAGGAGTAAAAGCCTCTGCACTGACAAGGGGGGACAAGGGGGGGTAGAATTGGAGGTAATTACCATGGCACAGGCAAGAACCGATTTTACCAAAGTAGCCGCACCACGCGCCCTTGGCGGGATAGAAATAACGCCGCACCGGATTGACATCTTCAAATACCTTATGGTCTGCATGATCGTGTTTACGATCGTTTCCGTGTTTCACGTCTGGTCGCGCGTCAAGCTTGTTGATCTCAATCTGGAGATAACCGAAATCAGCCGTCAACTGAATATGGCGGGACAGGAGCAGAAGCGCCTGAAGCTTGAAGCGGCCTCGCTGAAAGCCCCGGCCCGCATTGAAGCTATCGCCATGAATGAGCTGGAGATGGCGCTGCCGACCGAGCAGCAGATCATTCACGTCAAATGAAAGACGAACGGGAAAAATGGGCGCGGGTCCGGATCATCATGATCGGGACTATATTCGGCCTGCTGTTCCTGAATGTGGCTGGACGTGCTTTCTATCTGCAAATTCTCCAGCACGAAAATCTCGTAAAAAAAGCTGACCGACAGCACCAGCATAGGGTTGACCTCACCACCGGGCGCGGCAGCATCCTTGATCGCAACGGCACCACACTGGCCGAATCCATTCACATGGATTCCTGTTATGCTGAGCCGCGCAATATCAAGGATGTTGATGGCACCGCCGGGGTGCTGGCTCCGATACTGGGTATCCCGAAACACGAGCTGGTCGCCAAACTTTCACTTAACAGATCTTTCACCTGGATTCAGCGCTGGCTGGCGCCGGAAATCGCGACCCGCATCAGGAATATGAGGCTGCCCGGCATCGGATTTGCGCCTGAATCCAAGCGTTTTTACCCCAACATGGAGATCGCCGCACATGTCGTCGGCTTCACCGGGTACGACCCCAACGGCCTTGAGGGGATCGAGCTCAAATACGACAGCACCATTCTGGGCAACAGCGGCTACATGATCATGGAACGGGACGCTCTCGGCAGAAATATCGCCATAACGAATACGGTCATCAAGGACTCATCACCCGGCAAAAGCGTAGTGCTGACACTTGACAAGACCATTCAGTTTATCGCCGAAAAAGAGCTGGCCAAGGCCGTGACTGAAAGCAACGCCAAGGGGGGGATGGCATTGGTGATGGAATCGGATACCGGCAAGGTCCTGGCCATGGCAAACTACCCCACTTTCAACCCGAATGCGTATTCACGCTACTCACTTGCCCAATTGCGCAATCATGTTGTGGTAGACAGTTTTGAGCCCGGTTCAACCTTCAAGGTTTTCACCATCGCCTCAGCCATTGATTCAGGCAGTATCCGCCCATCGGATCTGTATAACTGTGAAAACGGCACCTACCGGGTCGCCGACCGGATCATACATGACGACCATCCTCACTCGCGTCTGACCGTCTCGGAAATAATAAAATATTCAAGCAATATCGGCGCGGCAAAGATCGCTTTCAAGATGGGTGAGGATAAACTGTCACCATATCTGCGTAATTTTGGTTTTGGCGGACGCACCGGCATTGACCTGCCGGGTGAATCGCCCGGAAGCCTGAAGCGCCACTGGTACGGGGTCGACCTTGCAACTATTTCCTTTGGGCAGGGTGTCTCCCTGTCGGCGGTGCAGCTTGTTTCAGCGCTTTCAGCCATTGCCAATGGCGGTAATCTGATGAGACCATACCTGGTGGAGCAGATCCTTGATGAAAGCGGCAAGGTGACGCAGAAATTTGAACCGCAGGTCGTACGGCGGGTCATATCACCGGAAACTGCCAGAATAATTACCAAAATGATGGAGACTGTTACGGGCGAAGGCGGCACCGGTACGAATGCGGCGCTCGACGGCTACCGTGTGGCGGGAAAAACGGGGACAGCGCAGAAGGTCGATCCGGTCACCCATACCTACTCCCCCTCCAAGCGTATCGGCTCATTTGTCGGCTTTGTCCCGGCCGACAAACCAAAATTAACGATCGCGGTGATCATTGATGAACCACAGGGGGTCAAATACGGCGGCGTAGTTGCCGCACCCGCATTTCGAGGGATCGCACAAAATACGCTGGCGTATCTGAAAATCCAGCCTAACATGCCGACAACCGCAACGTCCAAAACAGCTGCCGCAAAAGTCCCCCCGATTCCGGCAGTTGAAGCGTTGTCTTATGAGGATGGAGATGCGGAGGAGGTCCCTGCCGGGAGTGAGATCATGCCGAACTTCCGCGGCATGAGCATGCGCCGTGTCCTGCAGGTGATGGAGAAGCGCGGCATCAATATCCGCCTGATCGGAAGCGGGCAGGCCGGCGAGCAAAGCCCCCCTTCCGGGCATAAGATCCGGGGAACTGACGAAGTCTGGATAAAGTTTGCCCCTTCAGCTTGATGCTGAAATAGCCTGCCGGGCAACCGGCAGGTTTTCCCGATTTTACAGGAGAACTCATGACGCTGCGTGAATTGCTTGAAAAACTGCCCGAAACAGAGATCCACGGGGACACTTCTGTATGTATCAGTTCTCTGACCTGTGACTCACGTGCGGTGCTGCCGGGCGCTCTTTTTTTCGCACTCCGCGGAGTACAGGCCGATGGGCATCAATATATAGGAAAGGCCGTTGCGGAAGGCGCTGCGGCGGTAGTCCTTGAGGATGCAGCCGCTGCTCCGGCCGGGTTGCCCTGGATCAGGGTGGCAGACGGACGCGCTGCAATGGGACGTATAGCGGCAATCTTCAACGGTGATCCAACCGCGACCAGGCCGCTGGTCGGCATTACCGGCACCAACGGCAAGACGACGACCACCTACCTGATTGAAGCGATTCTGGCGGCGGCCGGCAAGCCGGCAGCGGTACTCGGCACGATAAGCTACCGCTTCGGCGCAACAACCATCGGAGCATCTCACACAACCCCGGAATCAACCGAACTGCAGAGCGCGTTCCGGCAACTCGCGGACGCCGGGGCCCAGGCCTTCGTGATGGAGGTGTCCTCACACGCACTGGAGCAGAAGCGGGTCGACGGGTGCCATTTTGACGTCGGCATCTTCAGTAACCTGACACGGGATCATCTGGATTACCACGTCACGATGGAAAGCTATTTGGATGCTAAATGCCGACTTTTCACCGAACTGCTCCGGCCATCAGATGTAAAGCCGCAGCGCCGCGCCGCCATAAACATGGATGATCCATACGGAGAGAGGGTTGCCGCACGATGCGCCTGTCCAGTGGTTACCTTCGGAATTGGGGGGCGCTGCGATGTGCGTCCGGACAATGTTGTTTCATCGGTTAACGGCATCTCTGCTACGCTGATCACTCCCGCAGGGGAGTTTGAATTTGCTTCACGACTTCTGGGTCGTTTTAATCTGTCAAATATTCTGGCCGCTGCTGCCGCGGGAATCGCACTCGATCTGCCGCTTGAGGCAATCAAGAGCGGCATTGAAAACCACGCCACCATCCCGGGGCGCATGGAGCGGGTAGAAAACAGCCGCAGGGTCACCTGTCTGGTCGATTATGCCCATACCGGAGATGCATTGGAGAATGTCCTTGCCACATTGCAGGAAATAGCGACCGGCAGGATAATCACCGTCTTCGGCTGCGGTGGTGACCGCGACAACGGCAAGCGCCCGATCATGGGGAGAATCGCCGCTTCCATGAGCGATCTGGCGATCGTCACCTCCGACAATCCCCGCACCGAAGATCCGTTGGTCATCCTGGGGCAGATCAGGGGAGGAATCACTCAGCTGGCTCTTCGTGAATACCGGTCGGACGAACTGACTGACGGCTTTGCAGAGAAAGGCTTTACAATTTTGGAGAACCGCCACCAGGCGATCCGGCTGGCGATCAATCTGTCACGTCCCGGCGACCTTGTTTTGCTGGCGGGCAAGGGGCATGAGGATTACCAGATTATCGGCACTGTCAAGCAGCATTTCGATGACCGGGAAGAAGCCGCAGCAGCCTTTACGGAGAATGTGACATAATGTTTACCATCAAAGAAATAGCCCTCGCCACCGGAGGGAGGATCATCGGCCGTGCGGCTGGAGAGGTGGATTCCGTATCCACCGATTCACGGAGTGTCACCCCTGGTCAGCTTTTTGTGCCACTGCGCGGGGAACGGTTTGATGGCCACGCTTTCATCCGGGAAGTGTCAGAGAAGGGGATCACAGCGATTATGGCCGAAGAGCAGTGGCTGAAAGGGCACTCAATCCCTGATTCACTGTCTTGCATAGCGGTAAAAAACAGCCTCATCGGGCTGGGTGACCTGGCGGCGGAGTGGCGCCGGCGCTTCGAAATCCCGATCATCGCTGTGACCGGCAGCAACGGCAAAACAACGGCCAAGGAGATGCTGGGGGCAATTCTGGAGCTGACCGGCCCGGGTCTCAAAACAACCGGCAACCTTAATAACCTGGTCGGTCTGCCGCAGATGATCTTCCAGCTTCGGCCGGAGCATCGCTGGGCGGTATTGGAAATGGGGATGAGTGAGCCTGGCGAGATCGACCGCCTGGCAGCAATTGCCGCCCCCCGTGTCGGTGTCGTGCTGAACGCTCTCCCTGCCCACCTGCTGAGCATGGGAACAGTAGAGGCGGTGGCCGCTGCCAAGGGTGAACTGCTCCATCGGATCAGCGATGGCGGCCTGGCGGTAGTCAACGCTGATGACTCTCGTGTTGCCTCGCTTTCTCAAAATGCATCAGCCCGCCGGATCAGTTTCGGCATCGATCGGGGTGAAGTACGCGCCCGCGACATCAAGCAAATGGGGCTGGATGGTCAGCAGTTTCTACTTGTTACACCCCACGGTGAAGCCACCATTCACCTGAAAGCCTGCGGTCGCCATAACGTCTATAATGCCCTCGCTGCAGCCGCCGCACTTCTGGAGAAGGTCGAGCTGCCGACTATCGCCGCCGGACTGGAAGCATTCACCCCTTACAAAGGCCGCTTCCAGATCGAGCGGCTTGACGGAATCACGCTGGTAGACGACAGTTACAATGCCAACCCTTCCTCAACAAAAGCCGCCCTGGAAACTCTGGCTCAGATAGCCGCAGCGGGGCATCGCATCGCAGTGCTGGGCGATATGCTGGAACTCGGGGAGCATGAGGCTGAAGCTCATCTGAGTGTCGGGGTCGTAGCAGGGCGAAATGTCGATCGTCTCTACCTGACAGGCAAGCTGATGGTGAAATACGCTGCCCAGGGGGCGCTGCAGGCCGGTATGCCACAGGGATCAGTTGTCTGCTGCGCAAGTCATACGGAGATTGCCCAGTTGCTGCAGCATACGATAACGGAAGGTGATGTGATTTTGCTTAAAGGGTCACGCGGGATGACTATGGAAAAAGTGGCAGCTGAACTGAAGAATCTGATGCAGTATCCCAAAGGGGAATAACCGATGCTTTACCACATTTTTTATCCGCTCGCGACGGACATCAAGCTGTTTAACATCTTCAAATACCTGACCTTCCGTTCCATCTACGCCATGATTACAGCGCTGGTGGTCTGCTTTATCCTTGGGCCCTGGGTCATCCGCAAACTGGAATCCCTGCAGGCCCGCCAAGTGATCCGTACCGACGGCCCGGAGTCTCACCTGCAGAAACAGGGGACCCCCACCATGGGGGGGGTTATAATATTGGCTGCCATCGTCATTCCGACCCTGCTCTGGGCCGACCTCACCAATCAGTATATCTGGATTACACTCTTTATTACAGTCGGATACGGGGTTATCGGTTTTGTAGACGACTACAAGAAGGTGGTCAAGAAAGATACCAAGGGGCTCTCTGCCCGGCAAAAATTATTCTGGCAGGTTCTGCTGGCCGGGTTGGTGGCCCTGTTTCTATTCATCAAGCCCGGGTTCAGTGAGCAGCTTTTTTTCCCGCTATTCAAAAACTTTCATCCTGACCTCTGGATCTGGTTCATTCCGTTTGCCGCACTGGTTATCGTAGGCGCCAGCAACGCCGTCAACCTGACCGACGGCCTGGACGGACTCGCTATCGGTCCGGTGACAATCAATGCCGCCACCTACATGCTCTTCTCATACATCGCCGGACACGCCACCCTGTCGGCCTACCTTCAGATTCCGCGCGTGGTGGGCGCCGGTGAATTGGCCGTGCTGTGCGGCGCCATGGTAGGGGCAGGCCTCGGGTTCCTGTGGTACAACTCGTATCCGGCCGAGGTTTTTATGGGGGATGTCGGATCGCTATCTTTGGGGGGAACGCTCGGGACCATTGCGGTGCTGACTAAACAGGAACTCCTGCTGGTGATTGTCGGGGGCGTTTTTGTCGTAGAAGCGCTTTCGGTCATATTCCAGGTCGGTTCATACAAGTATCGCGGCAAGCGCATCTTCCGCATGGCCCCGATCCACCACCATTTTGAACTTAAAGGTGTTGCCGAACCGAAGATCATCGTCCGTTTCTGGATTATCACGATAATTCTGGCACTGGTGGCTATTTCGACATTGAAGATGAGGTGACATGAATCTCAAAAACAAAAACATTCTCGTCGTCGGCCTTGCCAAAACCGGCGTGGCTTGTGCCCGCTTCCTCGCTTCAAAGGGAGCGCGGGTAACCGTTACCGATATGCGGGGTGAAGCTGATCTGACGGCACAACTGGCGGAACTGGCAGGATACGATATCATCCGTGAACTGGAGCGGCATGATGAAGCGATCTTTGCCGCCAGCGATCTGATCGTTGTCTCTCCCGGCGTGCCGATGGATCTGCCGCAACTGATTGCGGCAAAACTGGCCGGAGTGGAGATTGTCGGCGAGATCGAGCTTGCAGGGCGTTTTATCGATGTCCCGCTGGCGGCGATCACCGGCACCAACGGCAAGACGACAACCACTACCATTCTCGGTGCGATCTTCAAGCATAACGGCTATCACACCTTTGTCGGCGGCAACATCGGCACCCCGCTGATTGGAGTGGCCGAATCGCACGGGATTTACGACCAGGTGGTGGCAGAGATCAGTTCGTTCCAGTTGGAGTGGATCACCTCATTCCGTCCGACCGTGGCGGCGCTGCTCAATCTGAGCGAGGATCACCTCGACCGCTACCCTGATTATCAGGCATATATAGATGCCAAGCTGCGCATTTTTGAAAATCAGACCGGGGATGATTTTGCCGTGGTCAATCGGGATGACCCGCTCGTTTGGCAATATGTTCAGGGGATCAAGGCGTGCCTCTTCCCGTTTAGCCGGAAAATGGAATTAGAAGAGGGAATTTTCTTCAAAGATGGCGTCATCACCTATCGTTATGACGGCCGCGAAGAGTGTTTCCCCACCGCCGCCATCCGGCTGCAGGGGGTGCACAATCTGGAGAATATCATGGCCGCCGTGGCGTGCGCTCTCCTGCTCGGATGCCGACCGGATGAAACTTTTGAAACTATACTCTGTTTTGAGGCGCTGCACCACCGCATGGAATTTGTGCGCGAAGTGAACGGCGTCAGTTACTACGAGGACAGCAAGGCGACCAATGTCGGGAGCGTCGAGAAGGCACTGGAGAGCTTTACGGACATCACCCTCATAGCTGGCGGCAAGGACAAGGGAGGCTCTTACGCCCCGCTGATACCGTTGATAAAAGAGCGGGTTCAGCACCTGATTCTGATCGGCGAAGCGGCCGGGCGAATGGAGCAGGAACTGGGTCTGTTCGCCGATACCCGCCGGGCAGCAACTCTGGAAGAGGCGGTGCGTATTTCGGCGAAGATAACAGCCGCTGGCGGCACTGTTTTGATGTCACCCGCCTGCTCGAGTTTTGACATGTTCCGTGATTACGAAGAGCGGGCGCAAAAATTTATTGCAGCGGTAAAGGCCCTGTAGATGTTCAAAAAACTGGAAGAATATGATCTGGTGATCATGCTGATGGCCATTGCCCTGACCTGTTTCGGGGTAGTAATGGTCTATTCGGCCTCTTCCGTTATGGCTGCCAAACGTTTTCACGACGGTTTTTTTTTCCTCAAACGTCAGGGACTGTACGCGCTGCTCGGCTTTGCAATAATGCTGGTTACAATGCGGATCAACTACCAGTTCTGGCGCAAGCTGGCCGCTCCGATTCTGCTTGGATGCATCGTGCTGCTGGTGCTGGTGCTGATCCCCGGAATAGGGGGGAGCGCAGGCGGGGCATCGCGCTGGATAAGACTTCCCGGCTTCAATTTTCAGCCGTCGGAGGTCGCCAAGATCGCCCTGATCATGTACATGGCCTATTCACTGGACAGAAAACAGGATAAAATCAAGCAGCTTGGCCCCGGTTTTGTTTCATACATGCTGATTCTCCTCGTAATGCTGGGACTCCTGCTAAAACAGCCGGATATGGGTTCGGCCCTCACCCTGGCGGCGGTTTCCATCATTATGCTCTTTGCCGCCGGGACAAGGATGGTCTATATTATTTCGATAGTGCTGATGTCGCTGCCGTTCCTCTATTTTCTGGTAATGAACGTCGACTACCGCAAACGCCGTATTCTGGCGTTTCTAGACCCGTGGCAGGACCCTCAGAACAGCGGGTTCCAGATCATCCAGTCTTGGCTGGCGTTAGGAACAGGCGGCCTTTTCGGGCAGGGACTCGGGGAGGGAAAACAGAAACTCTTTTATCTGCCGGAAGCGCACACCGACTTCATTCTCGCGGTTGTCGGTGAAGAGCTTGGTTTTCTCGGTGTGGTCGTGATCATCGGTATGTTCTTTCTGCTGGTGCAGCGCGCCATGCGCATCGCTGTTGCCGCGCCGGACACGTTTGGCCGCTTTCTTGCCCTGGGAATTGCCGTGTTATTCGGCATCGAGGCCACGGTCAATATGGGTGTCGTGACCGGACTGCTTCCGACCAAGGGGCTGGCGCTCCCCTTTATCAGCTACGGCGGCAGTTCGCTGCTGGTCAGTCTGTTTGCCGTTGGTATTCTGCTCAATATTTCTTCGGGACTGAAAATCTCTTCCATCAAACTCAAGGAGGAAAAATGAAATTGATTATTGCCGGCGGCGGCACCGGCGGACATCTATTCCCCGGCATCGCCGTTGCCGAAGAGTTTCTGTCACGCGATCCGGCTAATCAGGTGCTGTTTGTCGGAACCGAACGCGGCATTGAAGCTAAAGCCGTACCGGCGGCCGGCTATCCATTGGAACTGATATCAGCTGCCGGGATTCGCGGCAAAAGGACTTTCAGCCAGATCAAGGGTATGGCCATGATGCTGTACGGCTACGCTCAGTCGAGAAAAATATTGAAAAGTTTCAGACCGGATATGGTTCTCGGCGTCGGCGGCTACGCCTCGCTGCCTATGGTGCTGGCGGCCCGCGGCATGCAGGTTCCACGTTTCATCCACGAGCAGAATGCGATTCCGGGCAAAACGAATCGACTGCTGGCCAGGTTTGTAGATCAGGTATTCATCACCCTGGAGGAATCAGCAACGTATTTCCCGGAGGGTTCAACACTGCTGACCGGCAACCCACTGAGGCGGCAGATACTGGATTCCGTCGGAAAGGTAAATCCACCCTCAATCCCCCCTTTTGTAAAGGGGGAAAGTGAACAAAACCGCCCGGCAGAAGTCAACCTCCCGCCTCTTCAAGGGGAGGGTCGGGGTGCGGAAGCGTTATTCCACCTCTTCGTCTTCGGCGGCAGCCAGGGTGCTCACGCTATCAATATCGCGATGATTGAAGCGCTCCCGGCGCTGAAAACGATGCGGGACAAAGTGACCATCACGCACCAGACCGGTGACAACGACTGCGCCGAGGTAACCGCTGCATACAGCACTGCCGGCGTTGAGGCGGTGGTGACACCGTTTATCAGCGACATGGCCGCAGAATATGAAAAAGCAGATCTAATCATCTGCCGGGCGGGTGCTACCACCATCGCCGAAGTGACCGCCTGCGGCAAGGCCTGCCTGTTTATCCCGTATCCGCACGCAGTGGATGACCACCAGCGCCTTAACGCAGAGGCACTGCTCAAGAAGGATGCCTGCTTCATGTTGCTGGAGTGGGAATTGACGGGTGGCTCTCTGGCAGAAACCATCCGTACGCTGGCAGAGGACCCGGATCTTGTCCGCCGCACCGGTGAACTGGCCTTTAGCTTGGCGAAGCTTGATGCCGCCAGGATTATTGTTGATGAGATGACGAAAGCTAACGAAATAAAGAGGACTCACTCATGTACGGAAAAATAAACAAAATCCATTTCGTCGGTATCGGCGGCATCGGCATGAGCGGTATCGCCGAGGTGCTGCTTAACCTTGGCTACAAAGTCTCAGGTTCCGATCTGCGCGGTTCTGACATCACCGAGCGTCTGGCCGGTCTGGGTGCCGAAATCGGCATTGGTCACACTGCGGAAAATCTGAAGGATGTCGATGTTGTGGTGATCTCGTCCGCAGTGCACAGCGACAACCCCGAAGTGATCGAAGCCGGGCGGCTGCATGTGCCGGTCATACCGCGCGCTGAAATGCTGGCCGAGCTGATGCGGATGAAATACGGTATCGCCATCGCCGGAACTCACGGAAAAACTACCACTACCTCGATGGCTGCCGCAGTTCTGGGACATGCCGGTATCGACCCGACGGTTGTAATCGGCGGCAAACTGAACGCCATTGGCACCAACGCCCAGATCGGGCAGGGGAAGTTTCTCCTCGCCGAGGCGGACGAATCGGACGGATCGTTCCTGCTCCTTTCACCGACGATTGCCGTGGTAACCAATATCGACGCAGACCATCTCGATCATTATTCCGGCATTGAAGAGATCAAGGACACTTTTGTCGAATTTATCAACAAGGTCCCCTTTTATGGCCTGGCGGTACTCTGTCTTGACGACAATAATATCCGTGAAATCCTGCCGCGGGTCAAAAAAAGGTACACCACCTACGGGCTCTCAGCTCAGGCTGATATCCGTGCTGCCCATGTCAGGCATGACGGTTTTCAGACTTCATTTGTTGCCTATTTCAAAGGGTACCGGCTGGGTGAAATTTCCTTTCCGATGCCGGGGCCGCACAACGTTCTGAACGCCATGGCCTGCATCGCCGTGGCTCTCGAGCTGGATATCCCTTTCAACGCTATCCAGGAGGGATTCGCAGCGTTTTGCGGCGTCGGGCGGCGCTTCACCGTCAAGGGGGAGCCGAAAGGGATAATGGTAGTAGACGACTACGGCCACCATCCTGCTGAAATCAAGGCAACGCTGTCAGCAGCCCGGCAGGGATGGCCGGAGCGGCGCCTTGTGGCTGTTTTTCAGCCGCACCGCTACAGCCGCACCCATGAGCTGTTTGATGATTTTGTGATCGCTTTTCATGACGCCGACGTCCTGGTGCTGACCGACGTTTACGCAGCCGGTGAACTCCCGATCGAAGGCGCAACGGCAGAGCGGCTTTCCCGGGAGATCAGTCGTCATGGCCAAAAAGACGTGACCTATATCCCTGATCGGGAGCTGATCCCCGCACACCTGGCCGGAATCGTCCGTGAAAGTGACATCGTCATTACCCTGGGAGCCGGCAATATATGGCAGCAGGGAGAAATGTTAGTCAGGCTTCTGGGGGAAGAACGCTGAAGCCTGCGGCGCTAGAAATACGCGGTCAGTTGCGGCACAACGAACCGATGGGCCTCCACACCTCGCTTAAAGTAGGCGGTCCGGCAGACCTGTACGCAATTCCGGAAGATGCCGATGATCTCCGGGAGATGCTCTCATGGTTAAGGGGGCAAAATATCCCTTGGCTGCCGGTCGGCAGGGGTTACAATCTGCTGGTGCGTGACAAGGGGATTCGCGGTGCGGTTATCTCGCTGGAACGGTTCGACCGGATCAACGCCGTCGGCGGGTCGCTGATCAAGGCGGAGGCAGGGGCTGAAAATCTGGCGGTGGTTCGATATGCCCAGAACCTGGGACTGGGAGGCATCGGATTTATCTCCGGTATTCCCGGCACGATCGGTGGTGCGATAAAGATGAATGCCGGCGCCTATGGCGAGGGGCTCCTCGCAAAAACTGATGTCCTTACACTTCTCCGCGGCGGTGAAGTCCTTGATTTCCGAATCGAAGAGCTTGATTACGGTTACCGGCACCTGAGATTGGAAGATGGTGACATCGTGTTGGCAGCAACCTTCAAACTGGAAGAGCGAGAACCGGCCCATACCGAGGAAGAAATTCGCAAAGACCTGGAACTGCGGCGGGGCAAGCATAACGTCGGCTACCCCAGCGCGGGGTCTTTCTTCAAGAACCCGCCCGGTCAGGGGGCCTGGAGGTTGATTGACGCTGCGGGGATGCGTGGTGTAAAAGTCGGCGGCGCACAGGTCTCCGAGGTGCACAGCAACTTCCTGGTTAACGCCGGAGGCGCGACCGCTCAGGATTTTCTCGATCTGGCGACGATCGTAATAAATGCTGTTTTCGCAACATCCGGCGTGACACTTGAGGAAGAAGTGCGTATAGTGGGCGAAATTTAACATGGTTAAGATGAACACGCTTTAGACACAGGTAATCCTGCTGTTGAGTGATCCTGCTATCAGGGGAAGAAAGGTTTTCGCCATGATGAAATCAAAAAAAATTGGTGTACTGTACGGCGGGTTTTCAGCCGAGCGGGAGGTTTCCCTGAAGAGCGGCGCCGCCGTATACCAGGCGCTTGTTGCGCAGGGGTACAACGCGGTGGCAATCGATGTCGGGCGCGATCTGGCCGTTGTTCTGAAGCGCGAAGGGATTGAGGCAGCCTTTATCGCCCTGCATGGCCGTTACGGTGAAGATGGCTGCGTGCAGGGTTTACTGGAGCTGCTTCAGATCCCGTACACCGGATCCGGCGTCCTGGCCAGCGCTCTGGCCATGCATAAACTTTACAGCAAGCAGACCTTTACCGCCTGCGGCATCCTGACGGCACCTTTTTGCTGTTACCGGCGCGGTGAATCCGTGAGTCTGGCTGAACTGCCGTTCGGCCTGCCGCTGGTTGTCAAACCGGTTCAGGAGGGATCATCCGTAGGGGTCTCGATTGTCAGGGAGGAGAATCAACTGGAAGATGCTCTCCAACTGGCTTTCAACCATGATGACGAGATACTGGTTGAACAGTACATAAAGGGACAGGAGGTACAGGTCGGTATACTGGACGATCGTCCGATCGGCGCTATCGAGATTGTCCCTAAAAATGAATTCTACGACTTTGAAGCTAAATACACCGATGGCATGGCGGAACATATATTTCCCGCACATCTGGAGCAGAGTTTGTATGAAAAGGCCCAGCAGATCGGCCTGGCGGCTCACCGTGCCCTTGGCTGCAGGGGGTACAGCCGGGTAGATCTGCTGGTAACGACGGCCGGCGACTGCTATGTGCTGGAAGTTAACACGCTGCCGGGAATGACAGCCCTGTCGCTTTTCCCTGAAATTGCGGCAAAAGGAGCCGGACTGCCGTTTGAGGCGCTTGTTTCTCGAATTATTGAATCGGCAGAGCTCTCCATAAAGGTGAACTAACGAGTGAGAGATTTCGCAAATTCATCATACCAACGCAGAAAGGTGGCGCCCAACAAGATCAAGATCCAGCGTAAACCGCTTGATCTCGGCAAGTATCTCCGACCGCTCAAGATCCTTTTCGCTGTGCTGGCTCCGGTTGCGCTGGCAGGCGGTATCCTCTACGGAGGGTATCGTGCGGTTTCAGCCGTCACCCTGTTCTCTCTTAAATCGATTGAAGTATCGAGTGCCAGGCACCTGACCCGGGACGAGATCCTCGGATTGGCCGGTGTAGAACCTGGTAAAGATCTGCTGCGCATAAACCTGAAACGGATGGGGGAGCATATCCTGGAGAACCCCTGGGTGGAAACGGTACAGATCAATCGGTATTTCCCTGATGGTCTCTCAATCGCCATCACCGAACGTGAACCGGTTGCGATCATCAACATGGGTTTTATCTACTATCTTGACGGTAAAGCGAATGTCTTCAAGGTTCTTAACCAAGGGGACAAACTTGATTTTCCGATTGTCACCGGTTTCAGCGAGAAAGAGCTCGGCACCGACCCCAGGGGAACCAGGGCGGCGCTCCAGGAAACCTGCGATCTCCTGAAGGTACTGCGTGAAAACGGTGCGTTTATCCTTGCGGATGTGTCGGAGATTCATTACGATAAGGGCTATGGTTTTACTCTGTTTACCGCTTCCGGAGCACTTCCGGTCAAAGTCGGCTCGGGAGATTTTCTCGCGAAAGTGGAGCGGTTTGCTCGAATCTACAAGGATCTGATGGTGCAGCTGCCGTCAATTCGTTATATCGATCTCGATTACAGCGATAAAATAATCGTAAAAAAAAGCTGACATTAATATTTATTCTTGTTCAGCAGGGGGAGCGGTATGTCAGCAATAAAACGGGATAATCTGATCGTCGGACTAGACATCGGTACAACCAAGATTTGCGCCATCGTCGGCAACGTCACAGAGGAGGGTATCGATATCGTCGGTATCGGGACCAGCCCTTCCAGCGGCCTGCGCAAAGGTGTTGTCATAAACATAGAGAGTACCGTTGGTGCTATTCGTAAAGCCATTGAGGAAGCGGAACTGATGGCCGGCTGCGAGATCAAGTCGGTTTATGCCGGCATCGCAGGCGGTCATATCAAAGGGCTGAACTCCAACGGCGTTATCGCCATCAAGAACCGGGAGGTTTCACAGGAGGATGTGCGTCGGGTCATCGATGCCGCCAAAGCGATCAATATTCCTATGGATCGCGAAGTGCTGCATATCCTGCCGCAGGAATTCATCATAGACGAGCAGGACGGCATCCGCGAGCCGCTCGGCATGAGCGGCGTCAGGCTGGAAGCCAAGGTCCATATAGTCACCGGCGCTGTGGCGAGTGCCCAGAATATCGTCAAATCCTGCAACCGGGCCGGACTTGATGTGGCCGACATCGTACTGGAACAGTTGGCGTCATCCCACGCGGTCCTGTCCGATGACGAAAAAGAACTGGGCGTCTGCATGGTGGATATCGGCGGCGGAACGACCGATATTGCCATTTTTGCCGATGGTGCGATCAAATATACATCGGTTATCTCGCTCGGGGGCAATCAACTTACGAACGACATAGCCGTAGGTCTTCGCACCCCGTTTGCCGAAGCTGAAAAAATCAAGCAGAAATACGGCTGCTGCCTGGCTTCACTGGTTGGAAAAGAAGACAAGATAGAGGTGCCGAGCGTCGGCGGACGCAAGCCCCGAGAGCTCTCACGCAACGTATTATGTGAAATTCTTGGGCCACGCATGGAGGAGATCTTCTCACTCGTCAACCGCGAAATAATTAAATCCGGACTGGAAGATTCAATTGCATCAGGCGTCGTCATCACCGGCGGCTCCAGTATTCTGGAAGGAATCCCGGAACTGGCTGAACAGATCTTTAATCTGCCGGTACGGCGCGGGCTCCCGCAAAAGATTGGCGGCTTGAACGATGTTGTAAAATCGCCGGTATACGCGACAGGAGTCGGCCTTGTTGTGTACGGAAGCCGTAACTCCAGTTCCCGTGAATTTCCAACCGGTAAACCGGAAGCAAATCTGTTTGGATCTGTCTTCGGGCGGATGAAAGGTTGGTTCCGTGAATTTTTCTAACCAGAAAAAAAATTATTATTTTTCTTTTGATTCCTGGCCAAATTAAGGTTACATTTCCGAAACAATAATCTGATTTAAGCCATTAATATATAGAGGGGGGAACGCATGTTTGAATTTGATGAGACCATTGAACAGAGCGCTGTTATTAAAGTAATAGGGGTCGGTGGCGGTGGAGGCAATGCCATCAACACCATGATATCAAGCTCTATACATAAAGTGGATTTTATCGTCGCCAACACCGATGCTCAGGCCCTGCGGACCTCTAAAGCACCGGTAAAGCTGCAGCTTGGCCGTGAACTGACAAAAGGACTCGGCGCCGGTTCAAAGCCGGAGGTTGGCATGGCTGCGGCTCTTGAAAACAAGGGGCAGCTTGCAGAGGCTATTAAAGGAGCTGATCTGGTTTTCATCGCGGCCGGCATGGGCGGCGGTACCGGTACCGGTGCGGCGCCCGTAATAGCCGAGGCGGCCCGTGAGACCGGTGTTCTGACTGTTGGTGTCGTCACCAAGCCGTTCACCTATGAGGGGAAGGCGCGTTCGCTGCTTGCTGAACAGGGGATCGCAGAGCTGAAAAAACATGTCGATTCTCTGATCATCATCCCCAATGATCGCCTCATCAGCCAGGCCAGCAAAAACATGTCCCTCTTCGACGCGTTCAAGCCATCAGATGACGTGCTTCGCCAGGCTGTTCAGGGAATTTCCGAGCTGATTGGAGCTACCGGCCTGATGAACCTCGACTTTGCCGATGTCAAGACTGTCATGAGTGTTCGCGGCATGGCCATGATGGGCATCGGCATGGGGAGTGGCGATAACCGTGCGGCCGATGCTGTTAACAACGCCATCTCCAGTCCGCTTCTGGAAGATAATGACATATCGGGAGCCAAAGGCGTGCTGGTCAATATTACTGGTTCCGCCACCATGACGATGGACGATTACAATACCGTTAACCGCATTGTTCACGAAAAAGTTCACGAAGATGCCAACATCAAAATCGGTGTTGTCAAAGACGACGAGATGGGGGATAACATCAAAGTGACTGTTATTGCAACCGGTTTTGGCGATCATTTTGATGTTGAAAAAAGCCGCGATGTACGGAGAAACAGCCTGTCACTGGCAGAAAAACATGTCGTCAACTCCGCATCCCTCGACCGGCCGACCTTCCAGCGTGACCGTGAAAGAACCGAGAATGTCACGCGTATCCGTCCTGCAGTCACATTCATCGAAGATGATGAAGACCAGTATGATATTCCTACTTTTCTCAGAAAATCAGTAGATTAGAACCGGATAGATATAAAGGGGGCAGGCCGTACGGCCTGCCCCCTTTTATTATTTTTGGCCGCAGCAGATAATTTTCTGGACTAACTGTGGACTCTCCGGTATTTTATCCCGTTAAATCAATAACACTACACAAGTAATGAGAGGCAAACAAATGGCACAAGCAGAAAAAGGCAACACTGTAACAATCAACTTTACCGGAACACTGGAAGATGGAACGGTATTCGACTCGACTCTTGAAGATATGGAATGTGATGAAGAGTGTTGTGCAGACGGCTGTGACGAAGACGGCTGTGACGATGGTGAATGCGGCTGCGGCGAGCACGCAAGCGGCCCGATGACCTTTGTCCTGGGCGAAGAGATCCTCTTTCCTCAAATTGACGCAGCAATCGTCGGTATGACACCAGGCGAGAAAAAAACCGTCAAGATTGCAGCTGCTGATGCTTTTGGCGAGTATGACAAGGAAAAAATCTTCACCGTACCGCGCAGCGACCTCCCGGAAGATCTCGTTCCGGAAGTGGGTGATGAACTGAGCCTCTCCAACGAAGATGACGAGGAGCTTGATGTCGTCGTTCTCGAAATAGCGGAAGACCAGGTTACTTTTGATGCTAACCACCCACTCGCCGGTGAAGACGTCACCTTTGAGATCGAACTGATCAGCATTCAGTAGGACTGATGAGTATCCTTTATGCACTCGACCTTCTCGGCACCGCCGCTTTTGCCGCTTCGGGTGCCTGGGCCGGTGTTCGCCGAGATATGGATCTGTTCGGGATAGTGCTGCTGGGATTGGTAACTGCAATTGGGGGGGGGACCCTGCGGGATCTGCTGCTTGGTGCCCCCCCGTTTATTCTGAAAGATGAAACCTACCTGTATCTCTCACTGATCGTTTCGCTGCTTGTCTTCGTTTTTCACCGCAAGATGGAGTTTCTGCGGCATCCACTCCAGTATTTCGATGCGGTCGGCCTTGGGACCTTTGTCGTTATCGGCACCGGCAAGGCGCTTGACTATCATATCGGATTTTTTGGTTCTGTTATGATGGGGGTTATGACCGCCACGGCCGGGGGGATGATCAGAGATATTCTTTCAAATCAGATACCGCTTGTACTGCAGCGCGAAGTATACGCCTCCGCCTGTATAGCCGGGGGGATCCTCCTTTATCTGCTGCACCTTACGGTTTTCCCCGAAAGCTGGGCACTTGTTGTGGCAGCCCTGACTGTTATCATCGTGCGTCTGCTCGCTATCAAGAAAGGGTGGTCATTACCAAGAGCTGTTAACAGCGACATCAGGTAAAATTATTCCGGAATAATAGATTATTTTCGGACTTCGGCGTCACGGTTATTTTTACAACGCCATGCCCCCCCTCTCGATGTTTAGCACAACGTTAATCACGCATATACAGTTACGCACTTTCCAACCCGTCCGGCAGTTGCATAACATCTAGCCAGCGGGTCAGATTACCGCTACTGTGCAAGTAAGCGAGTTTTTTACAGACGACACGATCACTGTCAAACGCCATCTCCAGCGGCAACATGTCCAGTGAAAAAAAATCAGTCGCGTCCGCATCTGAACCGGCCTGCAGTGCTCCACCGATTCGGGTTCCCCAGAACCAGACCCCGACAGTCTGTCTGCCTGAATTATGAAAGTTTGAATGCACCGCAAATACCGGACCAGCAGTAGCCACCAGTCCGGTCTCCTCATTAAATTCACGTTGAGCAGCAACCCTAATATCCTCATTCCAATCGACATGGCCGCATGGGATGCACCATTTTCCGGCCTGGCTACCAGATCGTCTGACCAACAACAACCGTTCCTCCTCAAATAAGATGATGGCCGCGCCGGCAGTCGGATTTCGGTAGGAGACTCTGCCACACTGATTACAAATTTGGCACACGTGATTGTTTCCAGGCAAGGCGTACAGCTTTGTGCCGCAGGCAGGGCAATAGTTGTAGGGATAATTCATTAATTGTCTGTTCCTATAGCTGTATTATTTGTTGGTAGCGTTATCACATAACTATTATTTGTCATAGACAAAATATAAATTATATGTAAATTTAGCTATTAATATATTTATAGTCTATAAAATCGGGAGGAATATTATGTCACGTATAGCTATTATCGGTGCCGGAGTTGCTGGGTCAACAGCAGCACAGGTCCTGAGTCGCAAAGGCCACACCGTGACGGTTTTTGACAAATCCCGCGGAACCGGTGGCAGAATAGCATGCCGACAAACGGAGTTCGGTGCTGTTGACCACGGGACACCCTATTTTGAAGTAACCAGGCCGGAAATAGAATTATTCTGCCAAGGCGCATTATCGGAGGGGGTGCTGCAAAAGTGGCAGCCACGTTTTGTGCGGATTATGCCGGACGGAGAGCGGGTTCCAGAGCAAAAAAACTGTTTGGTTGGCGTACCGACCATGAGCCGCTTGACCCGTTTTCTGTTACAATCAAGCGAACTGATTACGGGAACGAGAATTGTTGAAGCGCTTCACAAGGCAGAGGGCTGGACTCTAAAAGATGAAAAGGGACTTTCGTACAGCGGTTTTGAACAATTGATCATAACAACTCCCCCACTTCAAGCAATGCCACTTTTAACGGCCGCGCCCTCATTGCAAGAACAAGTTTGCAGGCCGGTGATGGAATGTTGCTGGGTGGCCATTTTGGAAAGTGGTGAATGTTGCCAGGCTCCTTACGACATCGCCGTATTCGAACAGGGAGCGTTGCGGAGGATCGTCAGCCACCATGCAAAGCCGGGACGACCGGAACGCACGGTCTGGCAGATTCAGGCCTCACCCGCGTGGTCCGCAGAGCACCAGGATTTGCCCAAAGAGCAGGTAGCCGCTCTGCTTGCAGAAGTTTTTATCGGTGCATCAGGCATAACACCGCCCCGGCAGTACAAGGTTTGGGCCCATCGTTGGCTGTATGGTTTTACTGCACAACCACTGCAGAGGCCCTGTTTGTACGATGCCGTACTCAGTCTGGGTGTTTGTGGTGATTGGATGCTGGGAAGGACTGTTGAAGACGCTGCTATGAGTGCGTTGCAACTTGTTACTGTCATGAGTAAGCCTGGTTAATATGACATTACCTCTTCCCGGCAGTCCGATTTCAAGAATAGAAGATCGTTATACAGGAGCAGGTATTGTATGAAGAAAATTTTACTCGTTGACGATCACCCTATTCTCAGGCAAGGCATCATAAAAATACTGCAGAAAATTACCGCAGCCGCATCCTCGAAAAACTGAATCTTAGAACTACCGCTGATATCATCAGTTATTGCATTCAGCACAACCTCTCTATGTAGGAAAATTCCTATCCCCCCTCTATAAATCCTACAAAATAATTAGTCTTGCACTGATTTACTGCGATCAATAAATAGTGTCTAATGTCTAAAATTTACATTTCAGAACCTCACCTCTGTCAGTAACACCACGAAAGTACGTTACGTTTTACACAAGCCATTCACCCATAACAATCTAATGAAAGAGGTAGTTTCCGTGTGATGTCAGTCGTTGTTTACATATAGATAAAAGGGATGAGCCATGCTTGAAGGAATGAAAATATTAGCAGCCGACGATGATGAAATGAGTCTTGAAATGCTCTCCTCAATTCTCGCCAGTCAGGGTGTAGTCTGCACGACCGTAGCCAACGGCAGGTTAGCGTTGGAAGCACTGGAAGCCACCCCGGATTTCGATGTTATGCTCCTTGATCTGCAGATGCCGGTACAGACAGTTTGGTTCAGTATCAAAAAGAGGTAGCAAATGGCTACACTATTGCGCAGACTGAAAAAATTCCACCTGATACATATGTCTGTCAACAATTATTCTGATTGATCCTCATATAAACCGGCGTTGCGGCCTTTTACGCGCGTCGGTTTTTTTTGTTTGAACCGGAGAGTGTTATGCCCACACCAACTACCAGGGAATTTTTTACGAATAAGCTCATTATATGGTTCGTACTGGCCGTTGGTATGGTGATTACTGCCGCTGCAACCTTGTACATGAAATCAAGTGTTGAACTGATAGCAGAGAAGGATTTTGCAGGCCACTGCGGCGAAATTAGAACTAAAATATCGGCACGGCTGGAGGATCATGCCCGCATCCTGCTGGGCGGAGCGGCATTTTTCAATGCATCCGATACGGTTACGCGCGATTCATGGCGGATCTATACTCAACTACAGAAAATTGAAAACCAGCTCCCCGGTATTCAGGGCTTAGGCTTTTCGCTGTTGATCCCGCTAAATAAGCTGCCTGGGCACATCAAAAATATCCGCAGTCAAGATTTCCCCGACTACACAGTTCACCCGAGTGGTGAACGCGAGCTGTATTCCTCCATTA
>JAFLLC010000230.1 GCA_019162745.1 Deltaproteobacteria bacterium
GATTCTTATGTGATGCTCCTGCTACTGGAGGATTTGCGCCGGAGGGCCCCGGTGAAGTTTGAGTTGATCGCCGTTAATATAGACTCCGGTTATCCCGGTTACCGTGTCGATGTAATTGAGCATTTTTTCCGGAAGAGCGGTTTTTCATACCGGATGGTGCCAAGTCAGCATTATGCCATCATTAAAGAAAAACGCCGTCCCGGCTCTTCCTACTGTTCGATCTGTTCGCGCCTGAAGCGGGGAGAGCTCTATGAAGCTGCCCGGACGTTGGGGTGCAATAAACTGGCGCTCGGCCATCATCGGGATGATTTTATTGAGACCCTGCTGCTGAACCAGTTTTTTGTCGGTTCACTGAAGTCGATGTCTGCATCCATGCTGGCCGATAATGGCATTACTACTGTAATCAGGCCGCTGGTATATCTTGCCGAAGAAGATATAACCGAGTTTTCCCGACAGGCGGGGTTGCCGGTAGTCTGCTGCTGCTGTCCGGTCTCAGGAAGCGCTGACAAGCAGCGCAAACGGATGAAACAGCTGCTGGTTGAGCTGCAGACGGATATTCCGCAAGTCAAGAGCAGTCTGCTGAAGGCCCTTTCAAATGTTCACCCCCGTCATCTGCTTGATCCTATGCTGCACAGGGATGTAGGGTGAGCGGGAGAAATTTATATGGCAGTGAGATATCTGGGGTTTTTTGCTTCAGGGTTCGCCGCGTTCAGCTTCTCCTGACAGCATGACGAGATCGACCCGCCGGTTTCTGGCGCGCCCGTCCGGAATGGCGTTGTCGGCGATCGGCCGGAATTCGGCATAGCCGGTTGCCGATATCTTGTTGGGGTCTATGTTGAAGTGCTTCAACAGGTATTTCAGGCCATAGGTTGCTCTCGCCGTCGAAAGCTCCCAGTTGGACGGGAATTGAGCCGAGCTGATCGGGATGTTATCGGTGTGCCCTTCAAGCCGTAACGGATTGTTGTACTGGGTCATCACTTCAGCGATGGTGTTGATCAGATCATACGCCTCAGGTTTAATGTTTGCCTGGCCGGAGTTGAAAAAGCCGGCTTCCTTGAGGCTGACGATCAGACCGCGCCGGGTTATTTCAAGGGTTACCTTGTTTTGCGCCCCATGTTTGACAAGATACGCATCTACAGCTGATTTGATCTGGCGAAAATCCTTCTCTTCCGCACGTGTCTTTGCCTGTCCACTTCTTGTCCTGCCCATCGGCGATATTTGTATCTCCGGCTTGAGCGATGGAATTACCGTGATCGCCTGCGATGGGATGACGTTGATTTTTGGTGCTGATGCGCCCGCGGTTGCCATGCCGAATGATGACTGAATGGACTGCATGACCTCTTCAACCTTCTTCTTGTCGCTCTGACCCATTGCATAAAGCACGACGAAAACGGCAAACAACAACGTAATGAAGTCAGCGTAGGAAACGAGCCAGCGCTCGTGGTTTACATGCGGTTCCGGTTGTTTCTTGAGTGCCATGGTTTGTTAGTGCCCGCCTACGAAGGCCATCAGTTTTTGCTCGATAAAATGGGGGTTCTCGCCGTTCTGGATGGCAATCAGACCTTCCAGTATCATTACCCGCCGCAAGATTTCCTCTTTCATGCGGATTTTCAGTTTGGTGCCTATCGGAAGACAGATAACATTGGCGATCAACAGGCCGTAGATGGTAGCAACGAAGGCGACCGCGATACCTCCCCCCAGTTTGGAGGTATCGGACAGGTTACCCATAACATGGATGAGCCCGAGCACAGCGCCGATGATACCGATTGTCGGTGCAAAGCCTCCGGCTAAATCATAGAACTCGATGCTGTGCTTGGAGTGATCCTCGTACGCCATGATATCCGCCTCCAGCGTTTCGCGCAGTTTCTGCGGATCGATGCCGTCAACCACCAGCGATATCCCTTTTTTGATGAAGGGGTCCCGTACCGACTGAGCCTCCTGTTCCAGTGAAATCAATCCGTTGCGCCTGGCCTTGGTAGCGTAATTGATGATATCCTTCACCACTTGCTCATGGTCCACTTTTTGCGGAAGAAAAACACCTTTGATCGCCTTCAAGGCGCCGATAATCGCCGGCAGCGGCATGGAAACAAACACGGCGCCGAATGTACCTCCCCCGACTATTAATGCAGCGGTTGGCTGAATCAAAGCACTTATGTGAACACCCTCAATTACGGCCCCACCGACAATGCTCCCGAAGGCCATCACCAACCCTACAATGGTAGCTAAATCCATATGCTAATAGTCCCGACTGTGAAATGGAGTGTGGTTTGGATCCGGAGATGGATCGTCTAACGGACTTTTGTCCCGGTGAAACTGGCTGGATCTGATACGGCCCAGGTATTTCTTTGCTGATCTGCTTGCTGACCGCCGTGAAATCTTTGCACGGAAAGCAATTATCCGGTTTATTATAGCGCTGGCCCGGTCAACGACAATATAGCGGTTGCCGTTAAAAAGTGTAATAACGGTGTCAGGGGTTTCTTCGATGCATATAATGTGGTCCGGATTCAGGTACATCAGCTGTTTATCCAGCCGCGTCACTACGATCATAAAAAACTCCGACGGATGGATGAGTATTTTTCTATAAATATCAAAAGGTGTATAAGGTCAAGAAGTTTTTACCCTTCTGCGCTTCTGGCGATGCAATTGATCAGATCATGGCATCGATCGCATCAAAGTCGATATAGCGTTCAGCAATTGAATTTATCAGCTCAATTTTTTCATGATCCTCGGGACCAATTTTGGAAACATGCTCACGCAACTGGTAAAATATTTCCGAGGACGTCTCCTTTATACGGATATAAGGGATGTTGCTGTCGTCAAGAATACGCTGGGTTATATTGGAAACTGGTACATGACCTGCAATAATCAAGCCGGCAAGCCGCGTATTGTATTCCGGGATGTGATGCAGTGCCGAAGCGGTAACCAGCAGCTCGTCACGTGAACTGGTAACAATCAGGAGGGTAGACATCTCCAGATGGTCAATAACCATCTGCGAGGAGGCCGCACCGAGTTGAATATTATGACAGATGCGGCTCCGTTCAACTGAGTCGCCATTCAGGGCGAGGCCAAGGAGTTCGGAAACATGGAGAAGAGTCGGATCGGCTAGTGTCGGCAGATAGTCGAAGGCACTTGTGACCATCATACCGCTTTCGGCAAAAGACTTTGCAAGATAGCCAAGGGTGTTTGACCTTTTTTCTGGGACCAGTTTGTTGGCCATAATGATGCGCACATCGGCCTTCTCCCGATGATAAAGCGCCAAATTGAGCTCTACAGAGTCAATAACATTCCCGATCCCACCTCCAGTTACCAGCAGGACCGGAGCGTTAAGTTCAGCTGCAATCTGGGCATTATTCATGCCGACCACCGAACCTACCCCACCATGGCCGGCACCCTCTATTATCAGGAAATCATACTTGCTTTCCAATGCATCACAGGCAGAACGTATGGCTCTGCGCGGTTCCTTCGAATCAATCAATCCGTCAAGATACCGGCGCGTTGTCCCAGGAGTCAACGTCACCGGAGACATGAGTGCAACATCCTCCTCAACCCCAAAAACGCTGGAAAACATGGCGGCATCCTTGTCAACAAACGTGCCGTTAAAGTCCACCCACTTGGGGCCGATAGGTTTCATGAATCCGACCCGCCCATACTTTTTTAGCGCCAGATGCATCAACGAGAGGCTGATAGTAGTTTTACCGCAATGCTGCCCCGTAGCGCCAATAAATATCTTTCTGCACATGGCCTGGCCTCTCCTTCGAAACCCATCGAAATGCGTTTTGATGCGCCTGATGTCCGGCTTTTCTGCCTTATTTTCCGCCCTTGATGCCGGATTTGGAATAATAGTCGGAGCGCACGCAGGACAGCATGCCAGAAATCGGCCTTAATATCAATAAATAGCGGATAATGCGTGGGTAAAAACCTCTTCATATACTGGCAGCACGGGTAAAATTTAAATTGACAGAGC
The DNA here is from genome assembly GCA_019162745.1 of Deltaproteobacteria bacterium. Lineage (GTDB taxonomy): Bacteria > Desulfobacterota > Desulfuromonadia > Geobacterales > Pseudopelobacteraceae > JACRCG01. The sequence continues at coordinate 3,965 of JAFLLC010000230.1, forward strand.
AATCGCTATCCTTTACTCTGCAAATCATAGCTAGGGGAGTTTCGACTGAGAGCGGTTTAACCGCGACCCTTTGTACCTGATCCGGATAATACCGGCGTAGGAAAGCGCGACATACTTATTGTATCTATGATAAGCCGCTTCTGCGGTTTTTTTTCGTTTATGGGGGTTAATATGCAGATTGTGCTGAACGGTGAGATTAAGGATGCGGTGGGGTGCAGCACGGTCGAATCTCTGCTGCAGCAGCTTGGTATCAACCGGGAGCGAGTTGCGATTGAGTTGAATGCCGACATTGTCCCGAAGGCAGAATATGAAAAACAGCTCCTTTCAGATGGGGATAAAATCGAGATAGTCCAATTTGTTGGCGGAGGGTAAAGGCGATGACACAGGCAATAGATAAATTGGTGATTGGCGGGCGTGAGTTCAATTCGCGTCTCATGGTAGGTACCGGTAAGTATGCCAGTTTTGAACAGACCGCCCTGGCGCTGGAGGCGTCCGGAGCCGAGATTATCACCGTGGCGGTGCGGCGGGTAAATCTGGATCGCAGCAAGGAATCGCTGCTTGATTACATTGACCTGAAAAAATACACGCTGCTGCCCAATACTGCCGGCTGCTATACGGCTGACGATGCGGTGCGCACCTGCCGCCTGGCTCGAGAAGCCGGCATGTCGGATTTCGTCAAGCTGGAGGTACTGGGGGATGAAAAAACCCTGTTTCCGGATAATGAAGAGCTGCTTAAAGCCGCAAAAATACTGGTGGCTGAGGGCTTTACCGTCCTTCCTTACTGCAGTGACGATGTGATCGTCTGCAAAAAGCTTGAAGACCTCGGCTGTGTAGCGGTTATGCCACTGGGAGCGCCAATCGGCAGCGGACTCGGTATCCGCAACCCCTACAACATCCGCATCATTCTCGAAAATGTCAGCGTCCCGGTCATCGTTGATGCGGGAGTCGGAAGTGCATCGGACGCCGCCATCGCCATGGAGTTGGGCTGTGCCGGGGTTCTCATGAACACCGCCATTGCCGGCGCGCAGGATCCGATCGCCATGGCTGAAGCGATGAAGCTTGCGGTGATTGCCGGCCGATTATCATTCAAGGCGGGCCGGATCCCGCGCAAGCTCTACGCCAATGCCTCCAGCCCGCTGGATGGTATGATCGGTTGAGTTGCGCACCCTGCAGATGACGGATTTCAGCCTGTATCTGATCACCGATCGGCATCAGAGTGGCGGCAGAGAACTGACAGATGTCGTGCGCGAAGCGCTTGAAGGTGGTGTCAGAGCCGTTCAGCTGCGCGAGAAAGATCTATCAAGTGCCGCACTGTATCGGCTGGCGGTAGAGCTGAGGTGCCTCACCTCTGAGTATGATGCCCGCCTCATCATTAACGACCGTCTCGATATCGCCCTGGCGGTTGATGCCGATGGTGTGCATTTTGGCGTAAGCAGCTTGCCGGTTTCCGCTGCCCGCCTGCTGCTGGGGCAGGGTAAGATTATCGGTTATTCTGCCCATGCAATTGACGAGGCGCTGGTCGCAGAGGCCGCTGGCGCCGACTTCATCACTTTCAGCCCGGTGTATCAAACTCCCTCCAAGGCGGTCTACGGCGAGCCGTGCGGTGTCAAAAAACTGGCAGAGGCTGTCTGCGCCATTGGAATACCGGTTATTGCCTTGGGAGGAATCGGGCAATCAAACATTACTGAAACACTGTCCGCCAAAGTACAGGGCATTGCTGTTATATCGGCCATATTATCCGCCGATGACCCGCGTGCCGCTGCCGCATCCCTGCTGACAAAGATTGAAGAGTATGCTCAAGACCCCTGATGAACGGCTCCACCCACAACTGCACATAAACTCCTACGGTCATTATCTTCGTTGCCGCTTCGGGCTCCGGGTCAGCAAGGTTAACGTGGATGCCGGTTTTACCTGCCCCAATCGTGACGGCAGCAAGGGGACCGGCGGCTGCATTTACTGCGATAATGAATCGTTTTCACCCAAGGGCACCCATTCTGTCGTACCGCTGGAGGAACAGATGGCGGCGGGAATGGCCTACCACCGCACGCGCCTCGGTTCTCAAAAATTCATCATCTATTTTCAGAAATATACCAACACCTACGGCTCGATCGAACTGCTCTCAGGTCTATATCACCGGGCTCTCAATCATCCGGATGTAATCGGGATCTCGGTCGGAACACGTCCCGATTCGATCAGCGATGAAGCTCTCGATCTGTTAACAGAAATCGCGAGAACAAAATACGTTTGTCTTGAACTTGGGTTACAGTCTGTGGATGACGCAATTCTGAGTCAAATTAATCGTGGCCATACCGTTGATGATTTTATCGTGGCGGTAAACCGTGCCGCTGGTCGCAATTTTGATATCTGTGCCCATCTTATTCATGGCTTTACCGGGGAGAGCTCTGTCGATTTCCTGAAAGCTGCCGAACTGATGGCTGGCCTGCCGATTGACTCAATCAAGTTGCATCAGTTGCATGCCGTAAAGGGGACTGTTTTGGCGGAGCAGTTCCGGTGCGGGGAGTTTATCCCATTGACTCTGGAAGCATACGTCACGACAATTGCCGACTTTCTGGAACTCCTTCCGCCGCGGATAGCGATCCAGCGGCTGTACGGTTCGGCGCCCCTGGATATATGCATCGCCCCGCAGTGGGGACTAAAAAACAATCAGATGTGGTACGCTGTTATCAATGAATTGACGCGCCGGGGTAGTTGGCAGGGGTGCCGCTTACCTGAATCAGAGCCATCAACATTAATTGCCGAGCGCTTCATGCGGGTAGAAAATGCTTTTTTGGAGGGGTCGGGAATGCTATAGTGGCGTCATCATTCATCTACTTAAGCAGTACCCCATTTAAAGGAGTAACCATAAATGTCTGAACTTCGCGTCCGTTTTGCCCCCAGCCCAACCGGGTATCTTCACGTCGGTGGTGCCCGCACCGCCCTTTTTAACTGGCTGCTGGCCAAAAATAAGGGCGGCACGTTCATTCTGCGCATTGAGGACACCGACGTGGAGCGTTCCACGAAAGAGTCTGTGGATGCCATTCTGGAAGGGATGAAGTGGCTCGGTCTGGAATGGGATGAGGGGCCTTTTTATCAGTCAGATTCTTTTCCGCTTTACAAGGAGTATGTCCAGAAGCTGCTTGATGCCGGCAAGGCCTATAAATGCTATTGCACTTCAGAAGAACTTGATGCCAAGCGGAACCTGGCGATGCAGGAAGGGCGCAAGCCGAAGTACGACGGTACCTGCCGAGAGCGTGCCGATCAGCCTGACGGTCAGCCTTATGTCGTCCGCTTCCGGGCGCCGCAGGGTGGTGTGACCTCTTTTGATGATCTGATCAAGGGGACCATAACGTTCCCGAATGAAGAGCTGGACGACCTGATCATCCAGCGCACCGACGGCACACCGACCTACAATTTCTGCGTGGTGATCGACGATGCCACCATGCGCATCACGACCGTTATCCGTGGGGATGACCATGTCAACAATACGCCGCGCCAGATCCAGCTCTACGAAGCGCTCGGTTTTCCGGTGCCGCAGTTCGCCCATGTGCCGATGATTCTCGGAGCCGACAAGGCGCGCCTCTCCAAACGGCATGGCGCCACCAGCGTCATCGCTTACCGGGACTTGGGGTATCTGCCGGAGGCGCTGATGAACTATCTGGTCAGGCTGGGGTGGAGTCATGGCGACGACGAGATATTCAGCCGCGAAGAGATGATTCAAAAATTTGACATCGGCAACGTGGGGCGCTCCGCCTCTGTTTTCAACACCGAAAAATTGAACTGGCTGAACGCGCACTACATTAAAAACTGCGCTCCGGAACGGCTAGCCGACCTGCTGCTGCCGCATCTCTCTGCTCGTGAGGTAACGACGCTTAATGGTCCTGATCTGATGGCGGTTGTACGCACGCTGCAGGAGCGGGCTCAGACACTGGAAGAGATGGCTGAACGTGCTGTGTTCTACTACAACGCTCCGGTCAGTTATGATGAGGCGGCACTGGCAAAGTTCGACAAAGAGCTGCTATTAGCCGTTTTTGCTGCGGTTACGGAGAGGCTTTCATCGGCGTCGGCCGCAGATGCCGCTGGAATTGACGGCCTCTTCAAAGAGATCTGCAGCGAAAAAGGGTGGAAGATGGGACAGGTCGGGCAGCCGGTCAGAATAGCCCTCTCTGGTGGTACGCAGGCGCCCGGTATCGGCGAAATCGTGGCGACACTCGGAGTGGCGGAAACGGTCAGGCGGATTCAGCGTGCGCATGAGTTTGTAGCAGGAAAATGACCACTCCTAACTCCTCCTGTTAAGGAAGGAGGGGGACAAAACGCTTAATATACTGACCCTTTGAGCACCCGCGACAGCTCTGCCGTCAGGTTCTTCAGACTGTACGGTTTCGGGATAAAACCGTTCAGGCCCATCCCGCTGAAGCGTTCTGAGACCTCCTGCTGACTGAAACCGCTGGCGAGCAGAACCTTGATGTCCGGCCGGATACTGCGCAGCTCCTTTAACAGGGTGCCGCCGTCCATGCCGGGCATGACCTGATCCAGCAGTACAACGCCGATGCTGTCTCCCTCGCGGCGGAGTAGCTCCAGTGCCTCCTCACCGCTCGCTGCGGCAAGCGTTTCGTAGCCGAGCTCTTCCAGCATCGCGGTTGATACGGTACGGATCATTTCCTCATCGTCGACGACCAGAACCTTGACCGAGTGCCCGATCAGTTTTTCCTGAACAAATTCAGCCGCACTGAGCCGATCCAATCCGGCCGGTTGGTCGTCACCAGTCGGGAAGAGAACCTCGATTGTCGTGCCGGTCCCCGGGGCACTTTCCACCAGAAAGGCCCCTTTATGGGCGCGGATGATGCCCAGAACAGCCGACATTCCCAGGCCTCGTCCGGTAAATTTTGTGGTAAAAAACGGATCAAAGAGTTTCTGTTGTGTTTCCCTGTTCATGCCACAACCGTTGTCGCTGACTTCCATCCAGACATAGCGTCCTGCCGGTTGCTTCTCCTCCAGTCGACTGCAGTTCAAAGTGGCCTGATCAAATTCTTTCACCCCGGTCGAAAGTTTGATTCTACCTCCCCTGTCGCCGATCGCTTCGGCCGCATTTGTGATCAGGTTCATAATCACCTGCTGCAGTTGCCCTGCATCCGCCCTGATTGTCGGAATAGCATGATCAAGGCACTGTTCAAGCGATATCGACTTGGGTATGGCGGCTTCCAGCATGGCGGCGTTTTCCTCCACCAGCTTGGTCAGATTGAGCGGTTTGATGTCGAAAAGCCCTTTACCGGAGTAGGCGAGCATCATGTGGGTCAGTTTGGCTGCACTCCGGGCCGCTTTGATAGCACGGTCGATATTTTTTCGGGCAGGAGTCTCCTGCGGCAGCCTCATCAGTGCAAGATCAAGGTTGCCGAGCATAGCTTGGAGCAGATTGTTGAAGTCATGGGCGATACCACCGGAGAGCATGCCGAGGCTCTCCAGCTTCTGGCTATGCAGTAGTTTACGCTCCAGGTTCAGCCGCTCTTCTTCGGCTTTTTTCCAATCAGTAATGTCGCGCCCTTCGGGAACCAGAAAAACGACTGTACCTGACTGGTCTTTTACCGGTCGGAGAGAAAAGTCTATATGGCGAAGTGTCCCGTCCGGAGCCGGGTGGGTTGTCTCAAATGCGACATAAATCCCCTCTGCAGCGCTTTTTACCGCACTGCGCAGCTTTTCCTGAAGATCTTTGGAGTGTTCCCACCAGGGTGTTTCCCAGAACGGCCTGCCGATGACATCATCTTTTCCTGCACCAATGAGTTGGAGTGCCGTGTCGTTAACATCGGTAAGCGTTCCGTTCAAATCCAGCAATCCGGCTAAATAGTATCCCTGCTCAAAGAAAGCCTTAAACTTTTCTTCACTTGTGCGAAGGATCTGCTCCGCACTCTTCAACTCTGCCGTCTGCTTCTCTACACTGTTTTTAAGAGTACGGTTCCAGGTAAAAAGGATCAGTACCAGCAGGGAGAGTGTGGCAACGCCGACAAAAATCGGCGTGGTTAGCGAGCTGTTTCCAAGAGATGATCCGTACCATTTTTTATCAATCTTTTTTAAATGCTCGGGTGGGATAGCCGCAAAACCGTCATCAACAATCTTCAGCAGTTCGCTGTTGCCTCTTTTGACGGCACGGTAGAATTGATTAACGTGTAGCGGGGCGGATTGTCTGAAACGGTCGGCAATGCCGTATTTATTGAGGAAATAGAGAGCCGGTGGTTTACCCATCACAAAGACGTTTACCTTATGCTCTTTGGTGGCCTGTATGAGCGACTCAAAGCTGTCAAAAAGCTGCAGGTTTTCGACGCCATGCTCTTTGAGGACATGTATCATGGCATCGCCGCGTTTATCCGCAACGGTAAAACCTTTAAGTGAAGCAGCGTCTGTAATTCCGCTGATATCCTTGTCAAAAAAAATCGGGACTTCGATTGTTGCGTAGGGTTTGGTAAAATCGAGCCATTCCGAGCGTTCATCCGTTTTGAAGAGGGTATCGATAACATCAAATTCACCGCTCTTCATGCCGGCAATCGCCTTGCCCCAGTCAATGGCGTGGATTTCGGCCTTGATGCCGGTCTGCTGCTCCCATAGTCGCCACTGGTCGATAAGAATGCCCTGCTGTTTGCCGGTGCTATCCTTGAAGCTGAAGGGGGGGTAGTTGTCGTCCATGACAATCCGGATTTTGTCCGGACGTGCGGAAGAGAAAGAGGGGAGCAGGAAGGAAAGGCAGCAGGATATGAATAGAATGCGCAGGAAACCGTTAGCCGTCATAGTTACACCTGTGATATATTTTTGCCCTCTGATGATACATTATTGAGGCATAATCCATGATAAGTCAATGTAATCCAGTTAGTTAAGAGTATTTTGATATGACAACCTTTAAACTTACCACAACCTACACCCCGCGTGGTGACCAGCCACAGGCAATCAAAGAACTGACTGAAGGAATCCTGCGCGGCGACCGCCACCAGACGCTGCTGGGGGTTACCGGATCCGGTAAAACGTTCACCGTTGCCAACGTCATCGCCCGTACCGGTCGGCCCGCTCTGGTACTAGCGCCCAATAAAACGCTGGCGGCCCAGCTCTACGGTGAATTTAAGGAGCTTTTCCCAGATAATGCCGTCGAGTATTTTGTCTCCTACTACGATTATTACCAGCCGGAAGCGTACATCCCGACCAGTGACACCTTCATTGAAAAAGATTCCGCCATTAACGACGAGATCGACAAGATGCGCCACTCCGCCACACGCAGTCTCCTGACGCGGCGGGACGTTATCATCGTTGCCTCGGTTTCCTGCATCTACGGCATCGGCTCACCTTCGGCGTATCAGGCGATGCACATATTTTTCCATCAGGGGGAGGAGGTTGGCCGCGACGAACTGCTCAAGAAGCTGATCGAGATTCAGTACGAACGGAACGACATGGATTTCCATCGCGGCACGTTCCGGGTGAGAGGGGATGTGATCGAGATTTTCCCCGCTTACGACAGTGACCGGGCGCTGCGGATCGAATTTTTTGGCGACGAGGTGGAGGCTATCAGCGAAATTGATCCGCTCCGCGGGATCGTGCTGCAAAAACTATCGAAGTGCTCCATCTATCCAGCTTCGCATTATGTCTCCACCCGCGAAACGCTGGAGCGCGCGGTGGGGCAGATCCGGGTCGATCTGACGGAACGGATCAGTTATTTCCGCAGTCAAAACATGCTTCTGGAGGAACAGCGCCTCGAGCAGCGCACTCTCTATGACATCGAAATGATGGAGGAGATGGGGTTTTGTCACGGTATCGAAAATTATTCACGCTACTTCGACGGCCGGCAGACGGGTGAAGCCCCTTATACGCTGATCGATTACTTCCCGGATGACTTCGTGCTGTTTGTGGACGAGTCGCATATCACAATACCGCAGACCGGCGCCATGTACCGGGGGGACCGCTCGCGCAAGGAGACGCTGGTCAATTACGGCTTTCGCCTGCCGGCGGCGCTTGATAACCGCCCGCTCAATTTTCAGGAGTTCCAGGCCCGCATCCGGCAGGTGGTCTATGTCTCTGCGACTCCGGCCGATTATGAGCTTGAAGCGAGCGGCGGTGTGTTTGTCGAGCAGGTCATCCGGCCGACCGGACTGGTTGATCCGGTTATCGAGGTGCGGCCGGTAACGGCGGGAAAGCAAATCCCCCTAAATCCCCCTTTCTCAAAGGGGGACTTGACTTCTTCTCTCGTAGAAATGGAGAGATTATCTCCCCCCTTTATGAAAGGGGGGTCGGGGGGGATTTCGGTTGGCCAGGTGGACGACCTCCTTCATGAAGTCCGCGAGGTCGTTGCCCGTGGCGAGCGGGTGCTGATAACGACACTGACCAAGCGGATGTCCGAAGAGCTGACCAACTATTACCGTGAGTTGGGGGTGCGGATAAAATATCTCCATTCTGATATCGTCACCATCGAGCGGATGCAGATCATCCGTGACCTGCGCTTGGGGGAATTCGACGTGCTGGTCGGGATCAACCTGCTGCGGGAAGGGCTGGATCTGCCGGAGGTTTCTCTGGTCGCCATTCTTGATGCCGACAAGGAGGGTTTTCTCCGTTCGCAGCGGTCACTCATCCAGACCTGCGGCCGCGCCGCCCGCAATATCAATGGCCGGGTGCTGATGTACGGCGACAGCGTGACCCGCTCCATGCAGGCGTGTATCGATGAAACCGGGCGCCGCCGGATCAGGCAGCTGGCCTACAATGAAGAGTACGGCATCACCCCTGAAACGGTTAAGAAAGGGCTGCGCAGCATTCTGGAGTCGATTGAGGAGAAGGATTATGTCACACAGCCGACCGGAGTAGGCGAGACTGGTGAGGAATATATCGCACCAAAAGAGATCCCTAAGCTGGTAAAGAAGCTGCGCAAGGAGATGCTGGCGGCGGCAAAAGATTTGAACTTCGAGAAGGCGGCCGGGTTGCGTGACCGGGTGAAAAAACTGGAAGAGAGGGAGCTGGCGTTGCGTTAACAAAATGAGGGTAACGCAACAGCGTTACCCTCATTTTAAATCGTTATTAGCGGATAAAGATCCCGCAGCTTATTTCTTGTGACAATCCTTGCAGCCGACCGGTCCCTTTTTCATTTCTTTATGACAGCCAGTACAGGTCTTGTGAGCCCAATCCTTGTTCATTTCGGCAATCTTGCCGGGAGCGCCAGTATGGCACTTTTTACAGTTTTTAAGCATGGCAATATGTTTTGCGTGTGGAAAGGTGACCTTGCCGAACGAGGCTGGCAACTCAATTACGTCGGCTGCTAAGGCTGCTCCAGCAAAAGCGGTGACGGCAAACATGGCTACTACGGCGCTGATTTTTTTCATTTGATTTCTCCTTTGTTGGTTTGTCGTGCATAAAAATATGGAGAAAAGCATACACTTAATATTGCTATTATTCAAGGTCGATTAACCTTCAGCATATTGAATGCCAATGTGCAAGCCCGAGTGGAATCGCTTGAATCCATTGAGTAATGTTTTTTGGCGTGCTAAAAAAAGTGCATTTAAATACCGCAGATGAGGCAGCGGTGATATCATCCTGAGTGGTTGACGGGTTGAAAGAGCTTGCCATGTAGAGTATCTATAAGTAAGTTAGAAACTCTTTGCCACGGTATTTGGCAGGGAATGTTTCTCGCTAGTCACCTGCCCTGCTTTTCAGGGGCGAGCAGAGCTACGGAAGTAGAAAATCAAAGCAGGGGGGACACGCCGATATGAAGCATGTAAACAATAATAAAGGATTTACCCTGATTGAGATCATGGTCGTGATCGTCATACTAGCGCTTTTGGCGGCGCTGGTCGGCCCAAAGCTGATGGGGCGCACGGATGATGCCAAGATTACCGACGCGCGGGTACAGATCAAAAACCTCGAGACGGCTCTCAAGCTTTACAAACTTGATAACGGCAGTTATCCGACCACGGAGCAGGGGCTGGGGGCGCTGGTTACCAAGCCTACCGTCGGTGTGATCCCAAAAAGCTTCAAGGATGGTGGCTATCTGGAGAGCAGCAAGATTCCCAAGGACCCGTGGGGCAACGAATACCTGTACCTCTCCCCCGGTGAACATGGTGACTACGACATATTTACCTACGGTTCAGACGGCACCAAGGGGGGTGAAGGGAAGGATATCGATATCACCAGTTGGGATACGAAATAGGAAAATATTTTTCACAATATAGTTGATATTTTATAAATATAAGCTATAAATATGACCTGCTGCCTTAAGCTCTAAGCTGTTATATTTATTATAAATAAAATGTTTTTAGTCCCTGTAGTGCAGACGTTACTATTCTACGAACAAGGAGATGGTACTATGGCGCAGAAGTTTGTTTATTCTTTTGGAAACGGGCAGGCTGAAGGTCGGGCTGATATGAAAAACCTGCTGGGGGGGAAGGGGGCCAATCTGGCCGAGATGTCCAGTATCGGTCTTCCGGTCCCACCCGGCTTCACACTTACCACGGATGTGTGTACCGAATTTTACAAGAACAACAGCAATTATCCCGACTCGCTGGCCGCCGAAGTTGCCGATCACCTTTCCAGAGTCGAAGCTATCATGGGTCGTAAATTCGGCGACGCGGCCAATCCGCTGCTGGTATCAGTACGTTCCGGTGCACGCGCCTCCATGCCGGGGATGATGGACACGGTTCTGAACCTTGGCCTCAACGACACAACCGTGCAGGGGATCATTGCCCAGAGCGGTGACGAGCGCTTCGCCTATGATGCCTACCGCCGCTTTGTCCAGATGTATTCGGATGTTGTCATGGGGATGGATAAACAGGTACTTGAACATCTGCTGGAGCAGAAAAAGGAAGGGCGCGGCGTCCACCTCGACACCGACCTGACTGCAGGCGACTGGAAGGAACTGGTAGCGGCCTTCAAAGCCGCTATCAAGGAAGAGCTTGGTGTAGCGTTCCCCGAAGATCCGCAGGATCAACTCTGGGGGGCGATAGGGGCCGTGTTCGGTTCGTGGATGAATCCGCGCGCCATTACCTACCGCCGGCTGAATAACATCCCGGCTGAATGGGGCACCGCCGTCAGTGTCCAGTCCATGGTCTATGGAAACATGGGTGATGACTGTGCCACAGGCGTGGCTTTTACCCGCGACCCCTCTACCGGTGAAGATTACTTCTATGGCGAATATCTGGTCAATGCCCAGGGTGAAGATGTCGTCGCCGGCATCCGTACTCCGCAACCGATCAACCGCGCCAAAGCAACCAAGTTGCCGCCGATGGAAGAGGTGATGCCGGAGTGCTACAAGCAGCTTGATTCTATCCGCTTGATTCTCGAAAAGCATTACAAGGATATGCAGGATATCGAATTTACCATCGAAAAAGGTAAGCTCTTCATGCTGCAGACCCGAAACGGCAAGCGTACTGCGCCGGCCGCAATCAAGATTGCGGTTGACATGGTTGCCGAAGGGCTGATCGACGAAAAAACCGCGGTGAAGCGTGTGGCTCCGGAACAGCTTGACCAGCTGCTGCACCCGTCACTTGACCCGAAAGCGGTCAAGAATATCATCGCCAAAGGATTGCCTGCCTCTCCCGGCGCTGTGTCCGGTCTGGTCGTCTTTACCGCGGACGAAGCTGAATCAGAAGCGAAGGTCGGCCGCAAAGTGATTCTGGTTCGTGTTGAAACCTCACCTGAAGATATTCACGGCATGCACGCCGCCCAGGGGATTCTGACTGCCAGAGGCGGCATGACGTCGCATGCGGCTGTCGTTGCCCGCGGCATGGGCAAGTGTTGCGTCGCAGGGTGCGGCGACATCAAGGTCGATTACGCCGCCCAGTGTTTCACCGCCAGAAACGGGGTTGTTGTCAAAAAAGGGGATATGATCACGCTGGATGGCTCGCTGGGTGAGGTCATACTGGGTGAGGTACCGACCGTGTCGCCGCAGTTGACAGGCGATTATAATACATTGATGGGTTGGGTGGATGGAATCCGGCGGCTGAAGGTGCGGGCCAATGCCGACACGCCGCATGATGCCAAGGTGGCCAGGCAGTTCGGCGCCGAAGGGATCGGCCTCTGTCGCACCGAGCATATGTTCTTTGACGCCGAGCGGATTGCCGCTGTGCGTGAAATGATCCTGTCAGAAGATGTTGAGGGGCGTGAGCTCGCCCTGGCCAAGATTCTTCCGATGCAGAAAGGGGACTTTATCGGTCTGTTCCGCGAGATGAAGGGGCTGCCGGTGACCATCCGTCTGCTTGATCCGCCTCTGCATGAGTTTCTGCCGCAGGAGGAAAAAGATATTCAGGAACTGTCCAAGACCATGAAGGTGCCTGTTAGTGCACTCAAGCACAAGATTGAGACGCTGCATGAGTTCAACCCGATGCTTGGCCATCGAGGCTGTCGTCTCGGCATCACGTACCCGGAAATATACAATATGCAGGTCACGGCGATCATGGAAGCAGCCTGCGAACTGGTCAAGGACGAGGGTTTCAGTATCGTTCCGGAAATCATGATCCCGCTGATTGCGACAGCCAGGGAGCTCTCTGTCCTCAAGCAGAATGCCGTTGCCATCTGCGACGAAATTATCACCCGTTACGGTGTCAAGGTCGAGTACCTGATCGGTACGATGATCGAGCTGCCTCGCGCCGCCCTGACAGCAGACGAAATAGCGGTCGAAGCCGAATTCTTTTCTTTCGGTACTAACGATCTGACCCAGACGACATTCGGCCTGTCGCGCGATGATGCCGGTAAATTCCTTCCCTTTTATGTAGATAACGGCATATTGCCGGAGGATCCCTTCGTGTCTCTTGATCAGAACGGCGTCGGTAAGCTGGTCAGGATGGCCTGCGAACTCGGGCGCAGCACGCGACCGAATATCAAACTCGGCATCTGCGGCGAGCATGGCGGCGATCCGTCATCGGTTATTTTTTGCCACAACGTCGGGCTCGATTATGTTTCCTGCTCGCCGTACCGGGTGCCTATCGCACGCCTCGCTGCGGCTCACGCGGTTTTGGGGTAGAAAGCCGCTTTCAAAAAAGCAGAACTGGCGAAATAAAAAAGTCCGTTCATCGGCTGTTAATACAGGGATGAACGGACTCTTTTATGATAATTATTAAAAGGCAAAGAAATCGAGCGACTCCCCCTCGTATACACAACTGCCGCTATTCGCCACCCCTCCGGGCTGAAATCACATAGACTGGGTTCTGGGCTTCAAAAATCCTGTATTCGCTCAGGTTGCTGGTCTTGGCAACATTGATACAGGTCGCTTCGACCGAAAAACCGTGGTCTTCAAGAAACTCCACCGCTCTGGTGAGGGTGTCAAGAGTCACCGCATTAACAACCACAATACCCTCCGGTCTCAGCCGCTGAGAAACGATATCAATGATCTCGTCCAGTTTACCGCCGGCCCCGCCGATGAAGACGCGATCCGGATCAGGCAGCTCTTCCAGGCCGTCCGGGGCGTACGCCTCAATCAATTTTATGTTGCGCGCACAGAATTTTTTCAAATTTTCGTTGATAAAGCCGATGCACTGCTGATTCTTTTCTATGGCAAAAATCCGGCCATCCGGCATCAGGTTTGAGGCTTCGATTGATACGGAACAGCTGCCGGCACCGATGTCCCAGAGAACCAGATCATCCTGAAGCTGGAGTTTAGCCAGGGTGACAGCCCGCACTTCCTGTCTGGTGATCAGTTTCTTTGAGGTGTGGAACTCATCATCATCGATGCCGATCAGTGGATAGTGGACGAGGTTCGGCTCATAGGTGCGGATCAGAATCAGGATATTCAGCTCGGAGGCCGCAATATCGAGGAGGCCGCGCACGGTCGTCTTGGTGAATTTTTCGCTCGGCATGCCGAGATCTTCGCAGAGCCACGCTTCATACCCTTCGGCACCCCGTTCGATCAGTTCAGCGGCGATGGCGGCGGGGGTGTTGACCTTGTCGGTCAGTACACACGCTTTTTCAGCGGCGATGATTTTGTCTACCGCCTGATTCATGCCGCGCCCATGCGCAGAAACGAAAATACCATCGTCCCACGGCTCCTTGATCCTGGCAAAGGCGTACTGCATGCTGGTTACATTGGGAAATATCTCGATACGTTCTTTGGGGAGGTTGCGCAGCAGGAAGCGGGAAATGCCGAAAAAAGTCGGATCACCCGAGGCGAGCAGAACTATCCGCTGATCGGAATTCTTGAGAAAATCGATCAGCTCGGGAAGATCGCCCAGAACTCTTTTCTCACCTCTAAAATCGGGGAAAGCCGCCAGGTGACGCTGATGGCCGATCATGATGTCAGCTTTGCCGATAATGTCCAGCGCCTTGGCCGGGAAACCGTCCCAGCCGGTAAAACCTGCCCCAATCAGATAGATCGTTTGCTGCGTCATGGTTCATGCTCCGTATTGGAAGTATGATGCTTTTGAGGGGGGACTATAACACCCGCGCCATCAAAAATCACCAGATTACTTCCGCTTCAAGTTCCAAAAAAAACGGGCCGGAGAAAAATCTCCGGCCCGCATATCCTTTGTTTACGGAATGTCTACCCCTTGAATAAGCGCTTGCGGCGGGTAGGATCCAGTTCTTTCTTGCGCAGGCGGATGGAAAGCGGCGTGACCTCCACCAGTTCGTCGTCCTCGATGAACTCCAGCGCCTGTTCAAGCGTCATTATCCGCGGCGGAGTCAGCTTGATGGCGTCATCGGTGCCGGAGGCGCGCACGTTGGTCAGCTTTTTCCCCTTGCAGGGGTTGATTTCAAGGTCGTTGTCCTTGTTGTTCTGGCCGATGATCATGCCGCCGTAGACCTCGACGCCGGCCCCGATGAAGAGGGTGCCGCGCGGCTGCAGTGCGTCCAGCGAGTAGGCGGTTGTTTCGCCATGGTCCATGGCCATCAGGGCGCCGTTTTTACGGCCGGGGATATCACCCTTGTAGGGGGCGTATTCATGAAAAGTGTGGGTCATGACGGCGGTGCCGCGGGTATCGGTCAGAACCTCACCGCGCAGGCCGATCAGGCCGCGTGCCGGTATGATAAATTCGAGACGGACCATATCCCCCATCGGGGCCATGGCGACCATCTCCCCCTTGCGGGGTCCCATCTTCTCGATGATTGCGCCCTGGAACTCGGAGGCGACGTCCACTACCAGGTACTCCATCGGCTCCATCTTGACGCCGTCCTTGATCCGGACGATGACTTCAGGTTTGGAAACGGCAAGTTCGAACCCTTCGCGGCGCATGGTTTCAATCAGGATCGAGAGGTGCAGTTCGCCGCGCCCTGAAACCATGAAGGTATCGGCGCTATCTGTATCGTCCACCCGCAGAGAAACATTGGTACGTAGTTCCTTGGTAAGGCGCTCGCGGATGTTGCGCGAAGTGACCCATTTGCCTTCACGGCCGGCAAAAGGGGATGTGTTGACCATAAAGTTCATCGACAGAGTCGGTTCGTCAATTGAGACGTAAGGGATTGCGATCGGAGTCTCGGCCGAGGCCAGCGTCTCACCGATGCTGACCTCCTCAAAACCAGCGACGGTGACGATATCGCCTGTTCCGGCCTCTTCAATCTCGACCTGCTTCAGCCCTTCGTAACCGAGCAGCTTCGTGATGCGCCCTTTTGTGATTGTTCCGTCCTTCTTGATCATTGCAACGGTCTCGCCGGCCTTGACCGTGCCGTTGAAGATACGGCCGGTCGCCATGCGGCCGATGTAGTCATTGTAATCGATGTTGGCGATCAACATCTGGAACGGCGCGTTGGCATCACCCTTGGGGGGGCGGACGTTCGACTCTACCACAGCGAAGAGCGGTTCCATGTTGTTTGATTCAATATTGATATCCAGCTTGGCGTACCCCATCTTGGCGCTGGTATATACAACTGGAAAGTCGAGCTGGTCGTCTGATGCGTTCAGTTCGCAGAACAGATCGAACACCATGTTGAGCACTTCGTCCGGGCGGGAGCCTGGTCGATCGATCTTGTTGATGACAACGATCGGCTTCAAGTTCAGGTCGAGTGACTTTTTCAGTACGAAGCGGGTCTGCGGCATGGGGCCATCCAGGGCATCCACGAGCAGCAGCACAGAGTCGACCATTTTGAGGACGCGTTCCACCTCGCCGCCGAAGTCGGCGTGACCGGGGGTATCAACGATATTTATTTTGTAGGGGCCGTGATGGATCGAGAGGCTCTTGGCCAGGATGGTGATGCCGCGTTCTTTTTCAAGGTCGTTTGAATCCATGACCCGCTCGGTGATGGCTTCATTGGCGCGGTAAACTCCGGCGTGTTTAAGCATAGCATCAACCAGGGTGGTTTTGCCGTGGTCGACGTGTGCGATGATGGCGATATTTCTGATTCGTTCCTGCATGGGTAAAACTCCTCAATTCCGCAAAATAAAACGACGGGCATTAGGTGCCCGTCGAAGATTTTATACTATGTCAGGTTTTTGTTGATTTGACAACTGTTTATCCGATAGTCAAGTAAAAAATCTTTTACGCCCCGTTGACTTAATGTTCATGATATCCCAGGACAACCAGTACGCAACTGCCGTCGGCGATGACGTTGACCCCTTTCTCTCGGCAGAGCGCTACCGCATCGGGATGTTCGGCTCCTGGCTGCATCCAGATATTCTTTATCCCCTTTTCGATCGCCAGCGGTACAAGCTTGGCGGTGACGACCGGCGGAGTGATCATGGATATGCTCACGACATCTGCCGGCAGGTCGCTGATTGTGGCCGCGCAAGGTACCCCTTCAATTTCAGGCTCATTGGGGTTCACCGGTATGGCTTTTTTGCCGCTCTGCTGGAAACAGCGCAGCACCTTGTTGCCGTATTTTTCGCGGTTGGTGGAAGCGCCGACCACCCCGAAAGCGGGTGAGGCGAGGAACTGGCTGATCTGTTCTTCAATTTTCATGATCTGCTCCTTGATTGTGAAATGTTTACTCTCGTATCTGTCCATCTCCATAAACGATGAACTTGGTGGTCGTCAGATCCTCCAGCCCCATCGGCCCGAAGGAGTGCAGCTTGGTGGTTGATATGCCTATTTCTGCACCGAGACCGAGCTGGCCGCCGTCGGCGAAACGGGTCGAGGCGTTGACCATCACGCAGGAGGAGTTGACCTCGCGTATGAAACGCTGGGCACGACTGTAGTCACTGGTGATGATCGATTCGGTGTGCAGCGAGCAGTAGCGGTTGATGTGGGCGATAGCGGCATCGATGTCATCCACCACCCGGCAGGCCAGGATCAGTTCGAGATATTCGGCACCCCAGTCTTCTTCAGCCGCCGGTTTCGCCTGTGGTGCGTAGCGACAAAACATAGGGTCGCCGCGCAGTTCCACGCCCAGCGCAGTCAGGGTAGCGGCTATTTTGGGGATGAATTCAGCGGCCACATCCCTGTGGATCAGCAGTGTCTCCAGTGAATTGCAGACGCCGGGGCGCTGGACCTTGCTGTTGATAATTATCTGCTCGGCCTTATCAAAATCAGCCGACTGATCGACAAAAATGTGGCAGACCCCCTTGTAATGTTTGATGACCGGAATCCTCGAGTTCTCAACGACAAAGCGGATCAGGCTTTCGCCGCCGCGCGGAATGATCAGGTCAATGGATTCTTCCTGTTTGAGCATCTCCAGCACCGCTTCGCGTTCGGTGAAGGGGATCAGCGTCAGGGCCGCCTCCGGGATATTCAGTTCCTTCAGTACACCCTGCAGAATTCCGGCGATAGCCATATTGGAGTTGATCGCCTCGGAGCCCCCCCGCAGGACTACGGCGTTGCCGGCCTTGAGGCAGAGGGCGGCGGCATCAGCGGTCACATTGGGGCGCGACTCGTAGATAATGCCGATCGTACCGAGCGGGATGCGCATCTTGCCGACCATCAGTTCGTTGGGGCGCTTCCACATCTTGGTCACTTCGCCGACCGGATCAGGGAGGGCGGCGATCTCGCGCAGCGCAGCGGCAATCCCGCTGATACGAACTTCATCAAGCATCAGGCGATCGAGCATGGCGGTCGAAAGCCCCTTCTGCTCTCCGGCAAGAAGATCTTTTCGGTTCTCTGCTATCAGGATCGGTGCTGCATTTTCGAGGGCAACGGCCATTTTCAGCAGCATATCATTTTTGGCCGTCGTTGAAGTCCGTGCCATGACCAGCGATGCCTGATGGGCATCCTGCGCGATCTTTACAACTTTTTCTGTAATACTCACGATGTCAGCTCCAAGGGTCAAATAAATTGAAGCAAATATTACGCAAAAACAGACCATCCAGCAAGACAATTGAACCATGAAAGAAAGCCGTCAAAAGAGCATTGGAGTAAAATAACGCGTGCCGGTTGACACTCCAAGCGCTCAATGCTACAAGACTGACCATGCTGACGATCTTTACAATACTCCATTCGATCCGCCCTGCCCGTATCATCCTCTGCGCCGGCCTGTCGCTGCTGGTCGGATGTACCAGTTACATTCCCCGTGAAAAAGCATATCTCCCTCTGCTCACCCAGTCGGCCGAAGATACGATAAAACTGGTTACGGTACCTCTGCCGGTGATCGCTTCGAGCCCGAACGAGGGTGTCACGACCGGCGCCTTGGCCGCGTTTCTGGGCCACAACAGGCAGGACGAGGTTACGACCTTGCTTGCTCCTCAGGTGACTTACAACAACACCTTCGGGGCCACCGTTTCATTGTACGGAGCGTACTACCCCTCTGCTGACCGGAATATTGAATTCAATCTGTCACACTCCGGCAGGGTAAACCATGATTACGAACTTCGGATCAGAGACACTTCACTATTGGATCGTAAACTGGAGCTGAACGGATTCTTCTTTAATCTGATAGACGGTTCCTCACGTTTTTTCGGTTTCAACGCTAAGAGCCCGCAGCAGATGGAAACAAATTATGCCAATGATGAACTGGGTTATAATATTTCCGCCGGTTACCAGCTTGGGCGGCATTACCAGATCAGCTTCGGCGACCGTTACCGTGATGTCGGAATTCGCCCGGGGGCTTTTGTTGGGCTCCCTGACATCAAAGATAAATTTTCGTCGGCAACGGTGCCGGGTATTGACGGTTTTACCACTCATGCTATGCGCATTTCGCTCTCGTACAGCACCCTTGACAACCGGGATACCCCCACCTACGGCGGCTATGCCCGGATTTCATTCGAGCCGACAATGAAGGAAACCGGGGGAGCCGGTAATTACCGGCACTACGAGGTTGAAGCCAAGGGATACATCCCGCTTAGTAACGCCAGGTATATCAGTGTCTTCCGGCTAATGTACAACCAGACTCTCGGTGCAGACGTGCCGTTTCTGGAACAGAGTATCCTGGGGGGGGAAAGTACCCTGCGGGGATACGGCCGCAACCGCTTTATCGACAGCAGTTTTCTGCTCTGCAACCTCGAAGAGCGCATCCGGCTTTTCCGCTGGGAGGTGTTCGGTGTGACGGCAGACTGGGAAGTGGCGCCGTTTATTGATCTTGGAGCGGTGATGGAGGCGTTGAACAAGGTTGACAGTTCGAATTTTGAATTTAACCCCGGCATCGGTTTTCGGGCAATTGTGCGCCCGAATATTATCGGCAGAGTCGATCTGGGGTTCGGTAAGGACGGACCGGCGGTGTTTGTCGGGTTGGGGTATCCGTTTTAATCTCAAAGCCGAATAACACGGAGAAACGGAGAGCACAGAGAAAAGCAAGATTAAAAACTGGAGCTTTTTGGGTTAAAACTATAAACCTGATTTCTGGTTTAATCTCTACCTTGCCCGCTTGTCGGGGCGCTCGATCTCAAACTTGTCCAGCCGGTACTGCAGGGTCTTGTAACTCATCCCGAGGAGCGGTGCAGCCTTGCCGATCACCCATTCCGCGCGTTCCATCGCCTTGACGATCAGCTCTTTTTCGAGTGCCTCGAAATCAATCCCCTCAGCCGGGAGGTCGAAATGAATGCCTCCCGCCAGTGAACCGCAGGAGGTAATCTCGGTCGGGAGGTCGTCCGGTTCGATATAGTTGCTTTCGGCCATCAGGATCGAGCGTTCAATCACCGACTCCAACTGGCGAACATTTCCGGGCCAGCTGTAGTTCATCAACAGCTTCAGCGCCTTTTTAGATATGCCGTTCATAGTGATTCCGGCAGCTTTGCTGTATTTATCCAGAAAGAATTCTGCCAGAGTCTTGATGTCGCTCCCACGCTCGCGCAGAGGGGGGAGGTTGACACGGATGACGTTCAGCCGGTAGAACAGATCCTCCCGGAAAGTCCCTTTTTTTATCTCCTGCTCGAGCTCTTTATTGGTAGCAGAAACCAGCCGTACGTCAAGCCCGATATTGACCTTGCCCCCCACCCGGCGGATCTCCTTTTCCTGAATGGCCCGCAACAGCTTGGCCTGCATGGCGACATTCATCTCGCCGATCTCATCCAGAAACACCGTGCCGCCGTCGGCTGCTTCAAAGATGCCGATCTCGCGGGAATCGGCACCGGTAAAGCTCCCTTTTTCATGGCCGAACAGCTCGCTTTCGATGAGCGTCTCCGGGATCGCTGCACAGTTGATCGCGATAAAAGGATTACCCCGGCGTGGGCTCGCTTCGTGGATCGCCCGGGCTATCAGCTCCTTGCCGGTTCCCGATTCGCCCACGATCAGGACGGTTGAATTCGAAGGGGCAATTTTGGCAACGATCCGGAAAACTTCCTTCATTTTCGGGTGCTCGCCCTGCATGTTGGGTATCGTTGCGATCGATTCAACTCTCTTCTGCAGTACCCGGTTTTCGCGCATCAGGCCGATCCGCTCGAATGCCCGCAGCAGGGTCAGTATCAGGTTGTCACGCTCCAGCGGCTTTTCCAGATAATCAAAGGCCCCCCTGCGCATCGCTTCCACCGCTGAATCCACCGAGCCATGGGCCGTCATCATGATGATGCACTGCTGCGGGTCATCGGCATGGACCTTTTCAAGCAGGTCAAGCCCGTTCTGGCCCTGCATCTTGAGGTCAGTCATGATCAGGTCGAACTCGCGCTTTTCCAGCTGCGCCAGCGCTTCGCGTACGCCCGGCACATCGACGACGTCATAACCATCTTTTTTCAGGATCAGGTGGAGAATATCCCGCTGTCCCTTTTCATCATCAACTATCAGTATGCTGCCGCGACTCTTCATAGTCCCTCAGTCTCTAAGGCAAATCCCCCTCAATCCCCCTTTCATAAAGGGGGAGGCTTACATTCCCCCCTTTATGAAAGGGGGGCCAGGGGGGATTTCCTTTTCAGGTTTCAATCGGCTGCAGCGGCAGTGAAACGGTAAAGACTGTTCCGCTGCCAACAACACTTTCAACATCTATTCGGCCACCATGTTCCTTGATGATCCGTTCAGTGATAGCCAGCCCAAGACCGATGCCGACATCTTTGGTTGTAAAGTACGGCTGGAATATCTTGCCGAGGTCATCCGGAGATATGCCGCTCCCCTGATCGCAAAAGGTCAGTTTCACCTGACCCTCTGCAAAGCGTGCGCCCAGAGTGATCGTTCCCCCCTCCGGCATGGCCTGGGAGGCGTTGGTGATAAAATTGAGGATGCAGTTCCTGAACAGCTCTCTATCGATCCAGAGTGGCGGCAGATCGGCAGGGATCTGCTTGTCCACTACAACATGCTGTTCCGTTAACCGGTCCTGAAGCACAGGCAGAACCTTGTCCAGCAGTTCCGTGTAGACGACCTGCGTCCGACGCAGCTTGAGCGGTCGACCATAATTCATGAAGTTCACCACCATATAATTAGCGCGGCGCACCTCTTCCTTGATCTTTTCCGCCAGCTCCTCGAGCTCGGAGCACTTGTCGCCGCTGCAGGGGAGGAGCTCTGCTTTGAGGTGGTCAATCGCCAGGCTGATATAATTAAGCGGATTCCTGATCTCGTGGGCGATGCCTGAAGCCAGCTGGCCGACCCTTGAAAGATGTTCGGCCTCATAAAGGCGTTTTTCCAGAGCTTCACGCTCCCTCAGCTTTTCAACCATGTTGTTGAAGCCTGCTGCCATCTCTCCGATCTCGTCACTGCTCTCCACCGGAATAGTCACCGACAGGTCACCGGCGGAGATCCTCTTGAAGTATTCCACCAGGTTTTTGATCGGGGTCGTATAGCGGCGGGCGAGAAAGATTGTCAGGGCGATGCCGACGGTGAAAACCATGCCGGTTGCAAACAGGCGCTGGATGAAATTGGCCCGCTGTATGTCGCGGATATTGTCCAGCAGCATATTGATCTGGACATAGCCGAGCTGCTCATCTCCGACAATGACCGGCACCACTACTTCATACGGTTTCTGGGAGAGCATTGCCCCGCCAACCGGTCGCCGGACCGCGTGGATACCCTTCTCCAGTTTTTTGAGTTCGCGCTTCTTGCCGATCTTTGCAGGATCGGAAGAGTCGATAATCTCACCCTCCGCATTGATGATGTTGATTTCGTTGATACCCTTTTCGCGGGCCTTTATCAGATAATCGGTCAGACGGGAGGTCTGGGCATCGGAGGTGAGATCCTCAATACTCATCTGGATCGCCTTGGATATCTCCTGAGAACTGTCCTGAATCTCGTTCACAAGGGCTGTCTGTGCGTACTGATTGAGGATGAAGAGGGTCAGCAGCACCAGAACCAGCAGCGAGAGCATGATGATGACCAGCTTGGTATTAAGCTTCATGGGTGCCTGCTATTCCACCATTTCGCCGATCAGATCATAATCTGACGAGTCGGTGATCTTGATCGTGACAATATCGCCGATGTCAGCGGTTCCGGAGGTGATATAGACCTGTCCGTCGATGTCAGGTGCCTGGCGTGATGAACGCCCTTTGAGGAGCAGTTCGGTCTCCTCGCTGTACCCCTCGACAATAACCTGTTCGGTTGTCCCGATCAGTGTGCGGTTGTGACGGAAGGAAAGTCGCGCCTGGGCACGCATCAGTTTACGGTAGCGTTCCCGTTTGACGCGCTCCGATACCTGGTCCGGCATCTCTGCTGCGGGCGTCCCCTCCTCCCGAGAGTAGCAGAACACCCCCAAACGGTCGAAGCGAGTCTGCTCAATAAAGTGGGTCAGCGTGGTAAAATCTTCCATAGTTTCACCAGGGAAGCCGACGATCAGCGATGTACGCAGGGCTATACCGGGGATTTCGCGCCGGAGTTTGCCGATCAGGTCTCTAATCTGCTGTTCACTACTCCTCCGCTTCATCGCCTTCAGCACCGGATCGGAGATATGCTGGATCGGAATGTCCAGATACTTGCAGACCTTCGGTTCATCGCGAATTACGGCGATCAGGCTGTCGGTGATCCCGTCCGGATACGCGTAGAGCAGCCGAATCCATTGCAACTCCTCAATCGCGGCCAGCCGCCGGACAAGTTCTTCCAGTGTGCTGCCGTCAGCCATGTCGCTGCCGTAGCGGGTTATATCCTGGGAGATGACGTTGATTTCCTTGACCCCCCGTGCGACCAGCATTTCAGCCTCCGCCACCAATGCGTCGATCGGACGCGAACGGTAGGAGCCGCGGAGTTTTGGAATGATACAGTACGAACAGCAGTTGGAGCACCCCTCACCGATCTTGAGATACGAATACCAGGCAGGCGAGGAGTTAAGGCGCGGCAATGTTTCGTCATAGATAAAATAGGGATCACCGACGTAGCGGAGCTGACCTTCTGTACCGCTCTTTTCGGCCAGGATCTCGGCGATCCGGGGATAGTCTCCGGTGCCGATGAAGATATCGACCTCAGGCAGTTCCGCAGCCAGCTCCTCCTGATAGCGCTGCGGCAGACAGCCGGACACGATCAGGGTGTGGCAGCGCCCGTCATGCTTCCGTTCGGCCAGATCGAGGATGGCGTCGATGCTTTCCTGCTTGGCTTCCTTGATGAATGAGCAGGTGTTGACGATGATGACATCGGCCTCTTTTTCGTCGGTGGTTATCGCGTAATCCTGCTTCGCAAGGATCCCCAGCATAATTTCGGCATCCACCAGATTTTTCGGGCAGCCGAGGCTGACCATGCTGACCTTCTGCTTTGCTATTTCGCTCAAAATGTCCCTCGCTCCTCACAATTAGTAAGCAGTATGTTTTCTGACTTATTCTCTGAAATTGGTAAACTGCATCTCGACATCAAGATCTTTCCCTTTAAGTGCGGCAATAGCTTCCTGCAGATCGTCGCGGTTCTTGCCGGTCACCCGTACCTGTTCGTCCTGTATCTGTGCCTGGACCTTGAGTTTTAATTCCTTGATAACGGCAATTATCTCTTTGCCTTTCTCCTTGGAAATCCCCTGCTGGACGGTGATAATCTGGCGGACCATCCCCCCCGATGCCTGTTCAACCTTGCCGTATTGCAGCGCCTTGATCGAAATGCCGCGCTTTAAAAATTTGGACTGAAGAACGTCGATGACCGCCTTCAGTTTGTAATCATCATCAGCCAGCACCTTGACGGAATCCTTTTCAGGAGTGATGGAGCTCTTTGACCCCTTGAAATCATAGCGCTGACTGATCTCTTTGGCTGCCTGCGTGACGGCGTTATCAACCTCCTGCATGTCTACTTTTGAAACAATGTCGAATGACGGCATAAAGTAACCTCCGGATTGATTTACGGTTTTATTACCTCGACCCCTGCCGGGATCTTAAAGTTGAAGTTTCTGTCGGCTATCCCCCTGTTGACCCGCACACGGCTGTAGTCAATCCGGGTCCGGTTGCCGCCGGCGTCATGAACTGTCGAGGATACGACCGGGAAGATGTTTTTGACCTCCCCGGACCCCTGCAGCTGTTTAACCGCTTCGGCGGATATCGTCAGCTCGAGTCTGGCTAGAACCGGACTCGCGTTTTTCGGCGTTAATTCAAGCTGGAAGTTGCCGTTTTTGTCCTGCGTTTTAGCCGCAAAGGTGACATTAAAATCGCGTGAGACGTGACCGAGACCGGTCAGGTATGACAGGGCGATGGAGTTCCCCCCGGCGAACATCCCGGCGACACTATTGACCATCACCTGCTTGCTTTCCGGTGTATAGAACCAGACCTGCCTGCCGTTGGAGATGATCTGCTGTTTCGGCCGGGAGTAATTGAAACGGAACATGGCGGTTGCCGATGCGGGGCGCTTCAGCAGCACTTCGCCGCTTCCTTTCTGCTCACGATTGATGGCAGCTATGCTTGTTTTTTGGGAAAAATCTGCCTGTACATCCTGCAGCCCTGCATATCCTTTCTCCAGGGCGGTGATAACATCCTTGAGAGAAGCGGGTGCCGGCGCAGCTGACAGCGGGAGGGCGAAAAGCAACAGTAGCATGCATGCGGTAAAAGTTTTTATCATTATGAGTACCTTTCTTTGAATCTGGTTTGGCGCCGCAGATAATACCGCCGCTGCGGCAATATGCGATTCTGCCATATATGCGCGTCCGCCGCAACCGTTTCAATATTCGTTTACATGTCAGCCCGTACGCATCCTGCGGGGTCATACCTGCGGCCGGCTGTCTTGAGGATGCGGGTGGAATACAGCGGAGGGGGTATAAGCCGCCAGTCGTTTGATCAGGTCAGAGGTGTCTTCAGCTGAGCTGATCCCTGTTTCAACCAGTGATACCTGGCGGGTCAGCGCATCGCACCCCTCCAGCAGCAGGTCTGCAAGAGCGGGGGATAATAGGAGTTCTCCGTTGCGGACCCGTCCCAACTGGTCCTCCATGGTGTAGGCAATCCCTGCAATCTGCTCATACCCCATGACCGCCGCCATTCCTTTCAGAGAGTGGGTATGGCGAAAGAGTTCGTTTATTGAAGCGCTGTCGCCTGTGGATTCTTCAAGGTGTGCGATCAGCTCACTGAACGCGGAAAGATGGCTGCGGGCTTCAGAGACGAACAGATCCCGATAGTGGGACATTTCCATTGGTCAATCACCCAGGCTTTCCAATGCTTCTGTAATTTTTTCGGGGGAAAAAGGTTTCTGGATAAAGGCCCTGGCGCCCAGATCCAGCGATTTTCTGATGACCTGCTCCTGCCCGATCGAGGAGCAGACAACAATCTTTGACTTCGGGCAGATGCTGATGATTGACCCCAGGAGGTGGAGACCGTTTGAGTCAGGGAGGATGATGTCCAGCAGGATGATATCCGGGTGGCTGGCATGGAGTTGTTTTAGCGCCTCTATGCCGCTTGCCGCCTCGGCGACGATGTCGTACCCCATTTCGGCAAGGATCCCGCGCAGAATCTTGCGTATGAAGAGCGAATCATCGACAATCATCACGGTCCGGCCCATAGCTTACCCCTTTAATTTGCTCAGCAGCAGCTCGTTGACGACTGACGGATTGGCTTTCCCCCGGCTGGCTTTCATGACTTGGCCGACGAAAAAGCCGAATACTTTCTCCTTGCCGCCGCGATACTCTTCCACCTGTCCGGCATTGGCAGCCATGATTTCATCGATGATGCCCTCTATCGCACCGCTGTCAGATACCTGGACCAGTCCCTGTTCTTCAACAATGCTCTGCGGAGTCTTGCCGCTTTTCCACATCTCTTCAAAAACAGTTTTGGCGATCTTGCCGGAAATAGTACCGATGTCAATCAGCTTCAGCAACTCTGCCAGCTGCCCCGGTGTCACCGGACACGCCTCAATGGACACTCCGCTGTCATTCAGAGCCCGGGTAATTTCGCCCATGATCCAGTTGCCGATCGCCTTCGCGTTGCCGCCGGCTGCAACGCCGGCTTCAAAATAATCGGCTAGAGCCCGGCTTGAGGTCAGCACTTCGGCGTCGTAGAGTGTCAGTCCCAGATCGTCAGTAAAGCGCCTCTGCCGTTGCTCCGGCAGTTCCGGCAACTCCTGGCGTGAGCGCTCTATCCACTGGTCGCTGATAACCAGCGGCACCAGATCGGGATCGGGGAAATAGCGGTAATCGTGGGCCTCTTCCTTGCTGCGCATCGAGCGGGTTGTGCCGCTGTCCGGGTCAAACAGGCGCGTTTCCTGAACAACTGTGCCGCCATCCTCGATAAGCTCGATCTGGCGCCCGATCTCGTATTCTATCGCCTGCTTGACAAATTTGAAGGAGTTGACGTTCTTGATCTCGGCCCTCGTGCCCAGAGTGCTTGATCCGGCCGGCATGACCGACACGTTGGCATCACAGCGGAAACTCCCTTCCTCCATGTTGCCGTCGCAAATCCCGAGCCAGGTGACAATCTGGTGCAGCTGTTTCAGGTAGACTACCGCCTCGTCAGATGAACGGAGATCCGGTTCGGAGACAACTTCCAAGAGTGGTGTACAGGCCCGGTTCAGGTCAACGCCAGAGCCATCGCCCGGGCCGGAAAGTTCTCCATGCACCAATTTACCGGCATCCTCTTCCATGTGGATGCGGGTGATCCGTATCCGTTTGGTTTCCTCTCCGTCGACCTTGATATCCAGCCATCCCCACTGACAGATCGGATCTTCAAACTGGCTGATCTGGTACCCCTTGGGAAGATCGGGATAAAAGTAGTTCTTGCGGGCGAAAAGGCTGCGCGGCGTGATGGAACAGTTGGTGGAGAGACCGGCCTTGATGGCGAATTCCACGACCTTTTTGTTGAGGACCGGCAGGGCTCCGGGGAGTCCGAGGCAGACAGGGCAGGTCTGGGAGTTCGGCTCAGCGCCGAATTTTGTCGAGCAGCCGCAGAATATTTTGGTGTCGGTCAGGAGCTGGACATGAACTTCAAGACCGATGACAGGTTGGTATTTCATAGTATACTCCGGAAGTTAAATCGTTGCTTTTCTGCTGTGCCACTCGGTAACCTGCTCAAACGCGTACCCGGCCTGCAGGAGGGTTTCCTCACCGAACGGTTTGCCGATCAATTGCAGCCCGATCGGGAGTCCGCCTGCCGAAAACCCGGCAGGGAGCGACATGGCGCAGGTGCCGGCCAGATTGACCGGGATGGTGAAAATATCGGACAGGTACATCTGGAGCGGATCGTTGATCTTCTCGCCGATCTTGAACGCCGGTGTTGGTGCTACCGGTGTCAGCATGACATCGACGTTTGCAAAAGCCGCCATAAAATCATTCATGATCAGCGTGCGCACCTTCTGGGCCTTGACGTAATAGGCGTCATAATAGCCGGATGAGAGGGCGTAGGTGCCGAGCATGATGCGGCGCTTCACTTCAGCCCCGAAACCCTCACTCCGGCTTTTACCGTACATATCGAGCAGGCAGTTGGCTTCGGCGCGGTGACCGAAACGGACGCCATCGTAGCGGGCCAGGTTGGAGCTGGCTTCAGCGGTAGCGATCAGATAATAGGTTGCCACGGCGTAATCGGTGTGCGGCAGCGATATATCAACAAATTCGGCTCCGAGCCGCCGGTATGTCTCAATCGCAGCATCCATGGCCACCTGTACTTCAGGATCGAGGCCGGCGATGAAGTACTCTTTCGGCAGGCCGATCTTCAGCCCCTTTACACCTGTTGTCAGTGAGGCGGTATAGTCCGGCACCGGAGTATCGACGCTGGTGGAATCCTTTGGATCGTGGCCGGCAATCGCACCCAGCATGATCGCGCAGTCAGCCACATCACGGGTCAACGGTCCGACCTGGTCAAGAGAAGATGCGTAGGCAATGACACCGTAGCGGGAAACCCTGCCGTAGGTCGGTTTCAGGCCGACGCAGCCGCAGTGGGAAGCCGGCTGGCGTATGGATCCGCCGGTGTCCGTTCCGAGCGTGGCAATAGCCTCACCTGCGGCAACCGCCGCCGCTGAACCACCCGAAGACCCACCCGGAATACAGGAGGTGTCCCACGGGTTGCGGGTAATTCCGTAAGCGCTCGATTCGTTTGAGGAGCCCATGGCAAACTCGTCCTGATTCAGCTTGCCGAGCAGGACCGCTCCCTGGTCTTTCAGTTTCTCCCAGGAAGTTGCGCTGTAGGGCGGGATAAAATTTTCGAGAATGCGGGAGCCGCAGGTTGTGCGAATGCCTTCGGTGAGGAAGATATCCTTGAGAGCAAGGGGAATCCCGGTCAGCACACCGGCTTTACCTGCGGCAATCCGAATGTCGGCAGATGCTGCATCAGTCAGCGCCTGTTCTGGCGTTAAGGTGATGAATGAGCCGACCTGCGGCTCCACTGCTTTAATGCGTGCCAGCATGGCTGTTGTAGCTTCTACTGATGAGAGCTGTTTCTCTTTCAGTGCGCTATGGAGCTGGTGAATTGTCATGTCAAAAATATTCATGGTGATGAATTCCTTGCTTTTATTCGATTACTTTCGGTACGGCAAAAAAACTGCCTGCACGTTCCGGGGCATTGGCTAAAGCCTTCTCCAGACCGATGGAAGGACATACGATATCTTCTCGAAACGAATTTTCCATCGGTACGGCGTGCGAGGTCGGTATAATCCCGTCAGTATCCACCCCTTTCAGCTTTTCCACATAACCGAGGATTGCATCCATCTGTCCGGCAAACAGCTCTTTTTCACCGGCGGTGAGTTCAAGCCGTGCCAGCCGTGCCACATACTCGACATCTGCTGTCGTCATCTTCATAGTATCAACTCCAAAAAAACGATAATTGCCGGATATTTCTAACATGAAATCCTTTTCGTTACAACATTGATCAAATCAATTAAAGGCCCGGAAAATTTTTCACTTGACACGATGGCACTCTTTCGGTACGTTACACCTCTTCAAAAAAATCATGGCCTGTATTATCTACAGGTTGTACTGCGGATGGGGAAATTTATGAAAACAGAAGTAGCTAAAGCAGAAAATGTGAAACGTGACTGGTACATTGTTGATGCACAGGACGCTGTCCTTGGACGGCTTTCGACACAGATTGCAAGTGTGCTGCGCGGTAAAAACAAGGTTCTCTTCACACCCAGCGTTGATACCGGCGATTTTGTCATCGTCATAAACGCTGAAAAGATAGCCCTGACCGGCCGCAAGTTAGCTGACAAAATCTATTACAGCCACTCCGGTTATGTCGGTGGACTGAAAGAGATTTCGGCGGGTAAACTGCTTGAAAAGAAGCCTGAAGATCTTATCAAGAAAGCTGTCAAAGGGATGCTCCCCAAGAATAAACTTGCAAGCGCCATGCTCAGCAAGCTTAAAATCTATGCGGGACCAAGCCATCCACATGCTGCCCAGCAGCCCAAGAACCTGGCATTTTAATACTTTTAAGGAGAAAATGATATGGCAGCAGTCAGTTTTTATGGAACAGGCAAGCGCAAGACTTCAATTGCCCGTGTATGGCTTAAACCTGGTGTAGGTACTTTTACCGTCAACCACAAAACTCTGGATGAATACTTCGGTCGCGAAACCTCCAAGATGGTTGTTCGTCAGCCGTTTGAACTGGTTGAAAAAGTCGGCATTTTTGATGTCTTCGTTACTGTTTCCGGTGGCGGCGATACCGGTCAGGCCGGCGCCATCAAGCACGGCATCACCAAAGCTCTGCTTTTGCATGAGCCGGAACTGCGCGGCGTACTCAAAAAAGCCGGTTTCATCACCCGTGATTCACGCATAAAAGAGCGTAAAAAATACGGCAGAAAAGGTGCCCGTGCCCGCTTCCAGTTCTCCAAGCGTTAATCGTTGGATTAGATCATACAGTCGTATCAAATGGGGAGATCCGCAAGGGTTTCCCCATTTTTGTTAAATAGTTGAAATGTAGTAAAATTGCAAAGTTATCCACGCAGTCATTTATGCGACAAGGAGTCCCCTACAGATGATTTGCCCTTACTGTAAAGAAACTGTTCAGGATGGTGCGACGAAATGCCGCTACTGCGGTTCAATGATCAATCTCAATCCTGCCAATACCATTAACATTGACACCATCAGCAGTGATGAAATCCGCGCGTTTGTAGGGGCTAATGCCGGCTACTACATCCAAAGTTTCTCAAAGTTTACGATAGCAGGTAGAGAGAAGTTCTGTGTGACCTGGAACTGGTCCTGTTTTGCTTTCACTTTCCTCTGGCTGCTGTACAGGAAGATGTATGCATCAGCTTTTATAACTTTTGTTGTCTTCTGTATTCCGGGAGTCAATATCATTCTGCATATCGGGATTGGAATGATCGGCAACTATCTGTACTACAGGCAGGTAAAAGGGAAAATTATTGAGATAAGAGCGACACAATCAGCGCAGAACTTTTATCCCCTGCTGGAGGAAATGGGTGGGGTGAATAAGTGGGTTATCTCCACAGGTGTCATCATGGGCATAATCATTGCGATCCTGTTTGTTTTATTTTTCTCCACAATGATCGCCTTCATGGGAGAGCATATCTCAAGGATAACGATATGATGTTTTAACATAATGCCCGTCCTGGAGAAGAATGTGTACGATTTCAACCGCTGCAAGCTCTGTGCAAAAAATACCGCCGTACCGACGTACAAGCTGAAAAACACAACTATTTATGTGTGTGCAGCGTGCGGGTTTCATTTTATCAATCATCTGGACACAATGCCGTCCAACAACCAAAGCGGAGAGGACCGGATTCTCGACCGGAAATCATACGACTATATTGAAGGGAAGCTCATCGCAAACGGAAAAGAGCTTGCAGAAAAACTGTGTCTCGTTAAGAAACATCACCCTTTGCATCAGTCACACAGTCTTGACATCGGTGCCGGCGCTGGACTCTTCAGCCACCTTATGGCCGAAGAGGGGGCCCTGGTTCATGGTATTGAACCACAAAAAATCTTCCGCGAGTTTGCCCTGAAAAAATATGGCATCAGTTTAACCGGGGAGACGGTTGAAGATAGTTATTGGCAGCAAGGCTTTGCCGGTTTTTTTGATGTTGTCACCCTCTGGGACGTCCTTGAACATGTCAATTTCCCTGCAGAGACACTGGCTCAGCTCTATAACGTGACGAAGGAGGGTGGGTGGCTGTTTCTCGACACTCCCCGCCGGGACTCGTTTTTTTACAAGATGGGAGAATGGTCGTATCGGTTCAGCAGCGGCTCAAACCGGTCAATTTTTGAATCCATATATTCTTCGCAGCCGTTCCGGCACAAACAGTTGTTCACCCTTAACCAGTTGACTCAACTCGTAGAGAAAGTCGGGTTTTCCGTTATTAGTATGAATGCTTCATTTTTCAAACCGCAGAACAAGATGATACTTGTGTGCCGGAAACCG
Organism: Deltaproteobacteria bacterium; assembly: GCA_019162745.1. Classification (GTDB taxonomy): domain Bacteria; phylum Desulfobacterota; class Desulfuromonadia; order Geobacterales; family Pseudopelobacteraceae; genus JACRCG01. The sequence continues at coordinate 35,868 of JAFLLC010000230.1, forward strand.
TTGATGTAGGGTCAACTGCTCTCAGCCGGCCTTACCTTTTTCATTTTTATTTAAAGGAGTCATATCAATGTTGAAGATCGCTATTGTAGGTGCCAGCGGCTACACCGGACTGGAGTTGATCCGTATCCTCCATTGCCATCCGGAGGTGATGGTGACCTGTCTTACCTCCGAGCAGAGCGCCGGCAAGCGTATATCCGAGGTGTTTCCGACCCTGAGAGGGCGCTGTGATATCGTGCTGGAAAACCTGGAGCCGGTGCGGGTTGCCGAAAAAGCGGATCTTATATTCACCGCTCTCCCGCATAAAGCGGCGATGGAGGTTGTGCCGACCTTTCTCGAACTGGGTAAAAAGGTCATCGATCTGTCGGCTGATTACCGTCTTTCCGATCCGGCGGTGTACGGAGAATGGTACGAGCCGCATCTCAATCCTGACAACCTGAAGAAAGCTGTCTACGGGTTGCCGGAACTCAGGCGGGAGAGGATCAAGGGGGCAAAGCTGGTCGCGAACCCGGGCTGCTATCCCACCAGCATCATCCTCGCTTTGGCGCCGCTGCTGAAGGGCGGGTTGATCGACCCGTCAAGTATAATTGCCGACTCAGCTTCCGGCGTCACCGGTGCCGGCCGCTCCGCCAAGGTAGACAGCCTCTACTGCGAGGTGAACGAGGGGTTCAGGGCGTACGGCGTCGGTGGAATCCACCGGCATATCCCGGAAATTGAACAGGAACTTTCCCTCCTGGCGGGGGAACCATTGAAAATTACCTTCACTCCGCATCTGGTGCCGATGGACAGGGGCATTCTTTCAACGGTCTACGCCGCACCGGAAAAGGCGGTCAGCAACGAAGCGCTCGCGGCTTTGTACCGGAAATTCTATGGCGGCGAGCCATTCGTGCGGGTCCTCACGAACGGTAATCTCCCCTCCACCGCGTACGTGCGCGGCTCCAACTTCTGTGACATCGCTCCCCTGGTTGATCCCCGCACCGGCCGGATCATAATCGTATCGGCAATCGACAACCTCGTAAAAGGGGCTTCCGGCCAGGCGGTGCAGAATATGAACCTGCTCTGCGGATTCCCTGAAACATCCGGGCTGGAAGGTCTGGCAATTTTCCCCTGACCTATGCCATTTATTCCAACAACAGAGGAAGAAGCACGGCAGCGGGGGTGGAGCGAGTTCGACGTCATCTTCGTCAGCGGTGACGCTTATATTGATCATCCCGCTTTCGGCGTGCCGCTGTTGGCCCGCTGGCTTGAATCCCACGGTTTCCGGGTCGGCATCATCGCCCAGCCGGACTGGCGCTCGAAAGAGCCGTTCATGACCCTTGGGCGCCCCCGGTTCTTCTTCGCCGTTGCGGCCGGCGCCATGGACTCGATGGTGGCCCACTACACTCCCGCCCGCAAACTGCGGCGCGATGATGCCTACACACCCGGCAACCGCCACGGCGCCCGCCCCAATCGTGCCACGACCGTCTATACCTCGCGTCTGAAGGAAGCGTTCAAGGACGTCCCGGTCGTGATTGGCGGCATCGAGGCGTCGCTGCGCCGTTTTGCTCACTATGACTTCTGGGAAAACAAGGTGCGTCGCTCGGTCCTGTTTGATGCCAAAGCGGATCTGCTGATCTACGGCATGGCCGAACGTCCGATTCTGGAGTTGGCAGAGCGGATGAGAGGCGGTGAACCGCTCGGTGAGATCCGCGACCTGCGGGGCACGGCATACCGTTGCAGCGGGCTTGGTGAAGCACCAGGTATTGAAATACCTTCCTATGAGGAGATACTTGCCTCCAGGGAAAAATTTGCCGAAGCCTTCCGCCTGGCGTACCTCCAGCAGAATCCCTGGTCGGCCTGGATCGTGAGCCAGAGGCACGGCAATCAGCTGCTTGTCTGTAATCCTCCGGCGCTCCCGCTGACAGAAGCCGAGATGGACGCCGTTTATGACCTGCCGTTTGAAAAGGGCCCGCATCCGTCGTACCATGAAACAATCCCTGCCTGGGAGCAGATCAAAACTTCCGTCACCACCCATCGCGGCTGTTTCGGCGGCTGCGCGTTCTGCGCCATTACGATGCATCAGGGTAAAGTGGTCCAGTCCCGCAGCAAAAGCTCCATTATTGCGGAAATTTCGGCAATGACCCGAAAATCGTGGTTTCGCGGCAGCGTCAGCGATATCGGCGGACCGACCGCCAATATGTATGGTCTCGGCTGCGGCAACATGGACGCGATGAAAAAATGCCAGCGCGAAAGCTGCCTTTTCCCGGCTATCTGTCCAAACCTCCGTACCGGTGACAGTGCGGCGACCAGGCTGCTGCAGGCTGCCCGCTCTCTTGTTGGCGTAAAGCATACGGCGGTCTCCTCCGGGGTGCGTTATGATCTATTGGAGAGGCAGCCGGCCTATTTCAGCGAGCTGATCGGCCATCACGTCAGCGGCCTGCTTAAAATCGCTCCCGAGCATCTGGTTGACGGGGTAACGGAGATCATGCGCAAACCGGGGAAGAAAACATTTGAAACGTTCCTGTCACGGTTTCGGGAGGAAAGTGATCGGCTTGGCAAACGTCAGTTTATCGTGCCGTACCTTATCTCGGGGCATCCTGGCTGTACGCTGGCTGACATGCTTGAACTGGCATTGATCCTTAAAAAAATGGGGATGAAGGTGGAGCAGGTCCAGGACTTTACCCCCACTCCCGGTACGGTTGCCACCTGCATGTTTCACAGCGGCATCGACCCGATGAGCGGAAAGTCGGTCTATGTTGCGACAAGCGATCGTGAAAAGGGGCTGCAGAAGTCTCTGCTGCTCTGGCATCTGCCGGCAGAGCGGGGCAAGGTGCTGGAGGCCTTGAAGGAGTTGGGACGCGAAGGAGATTCGTGGCTGCTCTGGGGCGCCGGAACCGGGAGCAATACGGGCTTTACGCCGGAGCGGAAGAAACTACCCGTAAAAAAAGCCCGCTGACCTCAGCGGGCTTTAAAAATATCATAAGATGTCAGGCTGAAATTACCTCTTGACTACGTTAGCGGCCTGCAGCCCTTTCGGACCCTGGGTGATTTCAAAGGTTACTTCATCGCCCTCTGCAAGCGATTTGAAACCGTCACCGCCAATTGCGGAGAAATGGACAAAAACGTCCTCTCCCCCTTCCTGCTCGATAAAGCCGAAACCTTTTGTGTCGTTAAACCATTTAACTTTGCCCTGTGCCATTTCCTGCCTCCTTTTTTGTCCGGTCCTGCGCCGGAACGTTTGGTTACCGCTAAAATTTCAGGAGTCTGATGCAGGAAAAGCGCAAAGCCTGGTCAAACGTGCTACTTGCAACGTTCTGCAAAAACTTCCGAAACTGCGAGCCCGAGTCGTTTATCACAGCCGCAAAGCGGGTGTCAAGATAATTCACGCCAATTAG
>JAFLLC010000102.1:0-11235 GCA_019162745.1 Deltaproteobacteria bacterium
TCTATGCCGACAACACTGGATAGAATTGACTCAATATCCAACAGCATGATCGCCTCACCACTATCCGCATAGGCAATCGCAACCAGAGACAGGGTATTTATACCCTCCGGTTTATGGATGTCAGTCCAACTGCGCGTCAGCAGCGTGTCAGGCGCGTGAATAATAAAGGCCGTCAGGCTGCGGTTATATTCACAGATAATGATATACGCCAGTTCATTACGGAACTCTTTCGGCGCCAAGCCGATAGCCTTGGACAGATCAATGACCGCCAGGGCGTTACCGCGAAAGTCCAGCGCACCCTTAACCGCCGGATGAGCATTGGGCATACGGTCAATTCTGTGCGGGCACTCAATTATTTCGATGATTTTAAATACATTGATACCGTAGAGTTGGTTATCCGTTAACCGAAAGGTGAGCATCTCCATCTGGTTTGATTGAGATAAATTGGAGCGTTGGAGTGCTTCGTCAAGTGATGTTGCCATGGATGGAGCTCCTTTTTAGGGTGCCAGGTGCAGGGCTTTTGACTTTCCTATATCCTACCTTAACTACACAGTCTCAACACTTCCCCTGCAATATTCTGCAGCGGCATGATCTTGTTGACGCCACCCAACTTGACCGCTTCGTGCGGCATGCCGTAGACCACGCAGGTCGCCTCGTCCTGAGCAATCGTAACGGCGCCGGCGTCAAACATCTCCTTCATACCGTGAGCGCCGTCATCCCCCATACCGGTCAAGATGACGCCGACAGCATTTTTTCCGGCGTAGCGGGCGGCCGAACGGAACAGCACGTCCACCGACGGCCGATGACGCGATACCAGCGGTCCATCCTTGATCTCTACATAATAGCGGGCCCCGCTCCGCTTGAGCAGGACATGATGATTGCCCGGGGCGATCAGTGCCCGCCCGCGCACCACCGTATCGTTATCCTGGGCTTCCTTGACGGTCACACGGCAGATGGAGTCGAGCCGTTTGGCAAAGGCGGCGGTAAAATTCTCCGGCATGTGCTGCACGATAACGATGCCGGGGGTGTCTTCGGGGAGCGCCTCCAGAAAGACCCTCAGAGCCTCCGTACCTCCGGTTGAAGCGCCGACAACAACGACTTTTTCAGTGGTCAGGATCATCGCCTTCGTGTTCGGCTTTTCCATGATTACATCGGCCGTGTACTTGGGCGACACCTCCTTCATGGTACGCATCGCCCGCAGTGGTCCCAAACGGGCGGCTGCGGCGCCTTTAACCGCATCGCAGATGCGCGTTTTTGACTCTTCAATAAACTGCTTGGTACCCATTTTGGGCTTGGTGATGATATCAACCGCGCCGTATTCCAGCGCTTTAAGCGCCGTCTCACTGCCGCTTTCGGCCAGACTGGAACACATCACCACCGGTATCGGGTGCTGGCTCATCAGTTTTTGCAGAAAGGTCAGACCATCCATACGCGGCATCTCGACATCCAGCGTAATCACATCAGGAATAACCGTTTTCATCCGTTCTGCAGCCAGAATCGGATCGGCAGCACTGCCGACAACCTCTATTTCAGGATCGGAACTGAGGATGTCGCATAACGTCTGGCGAACCAGAGCAGAGTCATCTATTATAAGTACCTTGATTTTATTCATATAGTCGTATCCTTATTCAAAGATTGTCTACTGCGCATCCGCCGCAGATAGACATCGCCGCTGCGGGTGCAGAAAAAAAGCTTGCGACCATGCATACCGCCAGTGTCACGAGCGGTGATCGCAAGCCCAAGCGAACCTAGTACCTCCTCAGCTTTTGCAACGTTCTGCTCACCGATCGTGAGTTTTGTCGAACTGCTGTCGCCAACATCCAGAACCTGCGCGCCGCCGAACATCTTCACCACCAGATCATTCCCGACGCCATGTTTGACAATACACTGATAGAGATGCCGCAGTGCGGTATCAACATAACGAACATCGTTTTCCCGTCCCGCATTCTCCGGCATCATGGCGTGGCAGATGGCGCCAAAACGACTGGATGCGGAGAACAGGGTTACCGCAACGCACGAACCAAGAACAGTAGATATGAGTACCGGCTTTCGTGAAACAAAGATTTCGCCGGGTTTGAGGTAAATGTTATGCGTATGTGAGGCAATAAGTGCTTTCACTATTTTCTGTACACCGTCGATGCAACAGCCTTGAAATCTACATCAAGCCCGCTCAATGTCTCTGAATGCCCGATAAAAAGGTAGCCACCCGGCTTTAGTTGTTTATAGAATTTCCGCATCAGAGTCTGCTGGGTTGGTTTATCAAAATAGATAACCACATTGCGGCAGAATATAATGTCCATCTTTTCAGCAATGCCAAGATCATCATCCATGAAGTTGATGCGTCGAAATGAGACGAGAGAGCGCACATGCGGAGCGATTCGGACCAGAGAGCGGGACTTTTCACGACTGCGTGTCAGATATTTTTTTTTCAGATTCAGCGGGATAGGATCGGTACGTTCTTCAGGATAGATACCTGTTTTGGCTGTCTGCAGCACCTGCGTACAAATATCAGAGGCAGTGATAAATGCCCTGAAATCGGGGCGCCCGATAGCATATTCCGACAGCACCATCGCCAATGTATACGGTTCTTCACCGGTTGAACAACCGGCGCTCCAAACACGAAGTGGATCATTACGAAGGTTTTCACGTGTCATAAGAATAGTGGGAATTGCGGTTTTCACCATGAACTCGAAATGCCCCGGTTCACGAAAGAAGTCGGTCTTGTTGGTAGTAACAACATCAATCAGGTGTATCAGTTCGGCAGAGCGTCCCTCCGGACTGAAGACATATTTACTGTACTCTTCAAATGAATGGATGGAGTTCGCCTTCAGTCGCTTCTGCAAACGCGCTTCCAGCATGGTTTTCTTGGCGGGAGGCATTTTGATGCCGGCATGATCGTAAATAAAAGCACTGAATTGCTGGAATTCCCGATCAGACAGGGTAGCAGGCAAACGGGGGCTCATGTCGTTGCGAGAATTTGTCACATGATATCCTTTTCCAGCTTTTCCACCGCCTGCAGCAGCACCCCCATATCCAGAATCAGCGCCACGGTGCCGTCACCCAGTATGGTCGCACCGGAGACCCCTTTTACGTCACGGTACATTTTACCGAGCGATTTGATGACTGTCTGGTGTTCACCCACCACATGATCGACCACGAAACCGACCTTGGTGCCGTGGATATCGGCAATAACGATCTGCTCGATTTCAGGGCGCTGATCGGTGATTTTAAAATGCTCCCGCAGCGGAATGTAGGGGATGATTGCCCCGCGCACATTGGCCAGACTGCGCCCATGAGCGTTTTTGATATCGTCGCGGGTCAGCTCCACACATTCCTCAACCGATGCCAGCGGCAGCACGAAATGATCTTTGCCGATCTTGACCAGCAGACTGTCGATGATCGCCAGGGTCAACGGGATTTTAAGGGTGATGGTTGTGCCGCTGCCGCGGATGCTGTCAACCCCGATCGAACCGCGTAAACTGTCGATACCGCGCTTGACAACATCCATACCGACCCCGCGCCCGGAGACGCTGGTCACCTTTTCAGCAGTCGAAAATCCGGGAGCGAAAATCTGTGCATAGATTTCCTTGTCAGGCACGTCAGCAGTGGCTGAAAGCAGACCTCTTTCAACCGCTTTGGCACGGATTCGGTCACGATCAAGCCCGCCTCCGTCATCGCGAATGGTTACCAGAACCGAATCACCGGAATGTTCTGCGCCCAGATATACCGTACCGTGTGGTGCTTTGCCGGCGGCCCTTCGCGCTTCAGGCATTTCGATGCCGTGGTCGATACAGTTGCGGATGATGTGTACCAGCGGGTCGTTCAATTTTTCGATGACGGTCTTGTCCAGTTCGGTCTCAGCGCCAAAAGTTTCCATCTCGATCTGCTTGCCGAGTTCTTGAGAAAGATCACGCACCAGGCGTTTGAATTTACTGAAGGTGCTGCCGATGGGGAGCATGCGTATATTGAGGGCGGTATCGCGCAGTTCATTGGTGAGACGTTCGACCTCTTCTGATATGGCGATAAAGGTTGCATCACCGCCAGCCATTGAGACCTGTGAAAGGTGAGCCTGTACCGTGACCATTTCGCCGACCAGATTGATCAGCTGATCCAATCGCTCGGCCGGAACGCGGATGCTGGCGGCGGCCTCCAACGGCGGGGCTTCACTCCGCTCTTTGCGGACCCCCTTGACATGCTGCTGTTCGACCAGGGCCGATTGTACCTTTTCCGGCGAGACGATGCCCTGTTCTACCAGCAGTTCACCGAAACGTTTCTGCAGCATCAGAACTTTCTGCATCTCGACCGGCGACAGATCACCACGCTCGACCAGGATGTCACCAAGCTTTTTGTAGCCCTGTTCACGGTCGATCAGGCCGCTGCGGTCGATCAGCTCGATCTTGATATCGCAGTCATCTTCGACAAAGATAAAGACATCCTTGATAGCGTCCTCTCCGCGGGTTGTCGTCAGGATGATGTCCCAGTAGATATAGCAGTTTTCAGGGACCAGCTCGTTTAGTTGCGGGATTTCGTCGAATTGGGCGACGACGTGGGCGGTGCCAAGGTCGCGCAGTTCGTTGATCAGCGAGATCGGATTGGTGCCGCACATGAGGATGTTGGGAGCGGGACGAAAGCGGATGCGCCAGGTACTTTCATTGGCCAGTTCGTCCTCGGATAGTCCCGGAAGATTTATGGCAGGAATCTCACTGGAGCCTTTTTGCGGCAACTCCAGCTGCGGTACCAGCTGCCGGAGGCCAGCGATGATCTCATCGCCTTCGCTGCGATCAACCGCTTCGCCCAGCGGGCAACTGAGCAGATACGAGATGTGATCACGCGATTTGAGCGTTAGATCAAGCAGACGCTTGGTAACGGTCATCTTGCCGTTGCGTACCATGTCGAAAACAGTTTCAACCTCGTGGGTAAAGGAGGCGATCTCATCGAAACCAAACATGGCGCCAGAGCCCTTGATGGTATGCATGGCCCTGAAGACGCGATTTATCAGGTCATTGTCATCCGGTGTTTCTTCCAGATCCAGCAAGGATGTTTCCAGTTCAGCCAGCAGTTCGCCGGCCTCTTCGCGATAGGTTGCAATGGCTTCTTCCATCATGGTCTCACCCCAGTACCTTCTTGATCACTGCAATCAACTGTTCCGGCTTGAACGGCTTGACAATCCACCCGGTGGCGCCTGCGGCTTTACCTTCACCTTTTCTTGTATCGTTCGACTCGGTTGTCAGCATGACAATCGGGATAAATTTGTTGAGAGTTCCGGCCCGAACGCCCTTGATAAGACCGATGCCGTCCATGTTGGGCATATTCAGGTCGGTCAGCAGCATATCGACCTTTTGCGCATTCAGTTTATTGAGGGCGTCCCGACCATCAACCGCCTCAACGACATCATAACCGTTCTGTTTAAGAGTGAATGCCACCATCTGCCGAACACTGGCCGAATCGTCGGCTGTCATGATTAATTTTGCCATTACTTCGTTCCTCCAAACCAGAAACATTTAGAATTATTATTGTATTTACAGATGGCGTTACGTTCGGCACCACTCTTGGCGATAACATCAGCCAACGCCTGCGGCTGAGGGCCGTGATACGAGAATTGATTATTACTCTGTGCGGCGCTTTTGCAGGCGGAGCAGAGAACCTGCACGCCGGTAATGTCGATTTCAACTGCAGGCTCAAACTCGATCGCAACATTTTTAGACGCTTCCAGCGCTTCGCGAACGATACGTGAAAATTCGGCGGCGTTTTCAATTGTGAGGCGGTCACCGCTGGTAATGATAATCTCGCCGTTCTCTCGGACTGAACTGTTAAGTGGCATAGGAAGCTCCTTAAGGAATAACACGGAGAAACGGAGAACACGGAGTAAAATCTGAGAGTTATAGATAAAAAAAGTAGTTTTATGGTTCACCAAAAAGGATATTTTGTTTTAAACCTTAAGCCTTTGACTCTCTCCGTGTTCTCCGTTTCTCCGTGTTATTGATTACTGTTTTTTTGTTTAAAAAAGATCCACGTTATCGCCAAATTCTGAATTATCCGGACTGTCCTTCGCCACGCTCTGGATGCTGGCGGCACTCAGGCCGCTTCGCTTGCGGGCAAGCGCTTCGTGAATATGCCGTTCACTCTCCATCGTGTAGCGTTCTTCCATGTGCCGCAGGTTTGCCTTGAACTCGCTGCTGGCCGGCTCAATCTGCCGAGACTGGGCGACAATCCGTTCAAGGGATGCAAGGACACCATCAGCCATCGCCTTTGTCCTTTCATGGACATCGACACCGGAGGTAGTTTCTTCAACATCACGGGTCAGGCTGAATACCCGTTCGTTCAAGTCGGACAGGACGGCATGCATCTCTGTGTTCATTCTCCCCATATTACCAAGAATTACCGCTAACTCGTCCTGCATGGAACTTATGCTGGTGCCAAGTTTATTTTCTCCGCTTTCCGTATCAGCAATCAGGTGTTCCGTAACCGCATGTATCCCGTTCAAGGTACCGGCAACTGAATCGGTCTGCCGTACCGCTTCGTCAGAAAGCCGCTTGATCGCTTCGGCCAACACCCCAAGGGCAGCCCCCTCCGGACCGGTAAGCGCAGCCTTTACCTGGGAATTAAGGGCGATCAACTCAATCTCTGAACCAATGCCCTCTATGTCGGTAACAAAGGCCGCTATTTCATCAATGGTTTGGGCAACTTTTTTCATAGTATCAGACATGTTCTCGTCGGCCCTGGCACATGACGAAAGAACTGCGGTTACGGCGGTCATTCCCCGGCTCATCACATCCATAAATGAAGGGCCGCTTGAATCGGCAGCACCGGTAACGGTCATTGTTTCCTGCGCAATCACGGATTGTTTTCTGGCTACCTGACGCAGACTGTCCAATATAATGCAGACGGCCGCGTACAGTTCACCCGCCGCGAAATGGAGCTGGGCATCCTGAAGTTCGCAGACATCGCCTGCTTCAACAATGATTCTTCGCAGGTTGTCATCGGCAGCAGATGTTTTTGAATCGGCCAGTTCGCTCATCAGGCGTTCCAGCGCCTCGACGACATGTTCAAGCTGCTGGCGGGTCATATCGTGCATCTGCATGGAAGAGACAACTTCACTGATGCTCTCTGTAACCTCGGCCGATACAGTTGAAACTGTGCTGCCGAACTTCATGCAGCGTTCATTGACCGCGACAAGTTCCATAAGATTCGCAGAGGTGTCTTCAAGAGTTGCTGACACATCGACATCCTGTTTGGTTTCTGTCGCGCGAACAAGGGCAAGATTCTCGGTGATCAAGGTCGCCAGCAGTTGGCGATGAGCGAGGATAGAGGCAGATTTTTCATTAACCTGATGTGAAAGTTTTTCGACATCCATGGCCAGGTTGACAAAACCGCTGCCTAACTCCCCCAGGCGAGAGCTTTCAATTTTGGTAGAGATACTGAGCATGCGCAATGTCTTGTTCATTTTCTGGAACCCTTCAAGCGGCTCCGATAGTTTATCAAGAAGGCTTTGTACCTGTTCCAGAGTGCTGCAACTCAGGCCGCTGCGAGAGCGGGCATTAGCCAGATAGGCCTCCATATCCACCATCATCTGCTGCAGCCTGGATGTCAGCGCATCGATACTCTCACCGGAAACCACCGCCACCAGATGATTAGCAATTGCGGAGATGTCAGCCGAGCGCTGATAAAAAGATTGCAGCTGTGAACCAATCTGCAGAAATTCATTTTCAGTTGTACCGGCCATCCGCTGCAGCGTCTCAATTGCCGGAGCAATAATGTCACGCCAACTGCTGAGCTGAGTGTTGCCTTCACCATATGAAGTGGTCTTTAATGCCATAATTACACCTTGTTACATCAATTTAAGTTTGCGCAACTCAGTTGCCAGTTTTTGCCTGTTCAGCGGTTTAACGATAAATGCGTCCGCCTGACACTCGTTGAATGATCTGATTACCGTGTGCGGATCATCCAGAGCCGTGGTCATGATAACTTTTACCGCCATTTCGTGTGGAATCTCCATTTTTCTTTCGAGAGTGCGGATGCAGAGCAGCGCCTCCAGTCCGTCGACGATCGGCATCATTATGTCCAAAAATATTATGCTATAAGGGCGCTTCGATTCATGTGCCAACTGGAATAAGTCAATCGCTTCCTGGCCGTTTACGGCTATGTCACAGTCAAACAGGGGCGGCAGCAACTCTTTGAGGATACGACGAGATAACAGATGATCTTCGGCAATCAGACATTTCACAGGAATTCTCCTTCTATCACGGAGTATTTATTTTTAAAGTTACAGTAAAAGTGCTGCCACCAACTGGCACATGTTCGGCCCACAGACGACCTTCCAGCAGCAGGGCATTCTGGCGCGCAATGGCGAGTCCCAGTCCAGCACCTTCATGGCTGCGAGAAAGTGAACTATCCCCCTGTACAAAGGGTTCAAAGATCCGTTCCAGCATGCCATCCGGAATTCCTATACCACTATCGGTTACTGTGCAAACCAGCAGATCTGCTTCTTCACCGGAGCATGCACGGGAGGCCTCCAGCGACACCGCGCCGTGCGCGGTGAACTTGAGCGCGTTGCCAAGCAGGATTTCAAACAGGCGACAGAACTTTTCCCGATCGGTCCAGATCTGCCGGGGCAACTCCTCGGCTATCTGCAGCGAAAGCGCAAGCCCTTTTCGGTTAAAGAACGGTTGCTGCTCTGCAACCAGTGACTCTAAGGTAGAGTGCAGATCTATCAGATCATGGTGGATGGCCCCTTTGCCATAAGCACTCTGGGCATTAAACGCCAGCAGCTGATTGATCAATGTCATCATGTTGTCTGCCGACTGGCGTGCCATGGAGAGATACTCTGGGGCAGCACCGGTCAATTCCTCTTCAGCCAGCAGTTCAAGGGAACCGATCACGCCATTCATCGGGGTGCGCATTTCATGGGAAATGGTTGACATGAAACTGCTCTTGTCGGTAGCGGCCTTCTGAAGCTCCGTTCGGGCAAAATCCAGTTCTACCATTGCATCCTTAAGTTCGGCAGTTCGCCGGACCACCCTCTCTTCCAGTTCGGCGCGACAGTTTTTTTCCATCCTCTGCAGATGGCTGTAATTAACCGCCCGCAAAATAATCTTGAGCAGATAGTCGAAATCGAACGGCTTATAGACAAAGTCGAAGGCACCATTTTTAATAGCATTTACGGCCATCTGCAGTTGTGCATGGCCGGTCATCAGGATAACCGGGATATCCGGCCAGGTATCGTGTACCCGTCCCAAAAAGGAGATTCCATCTTCCCCCGGCATCATAACATCGCTGATAATGACGTCGATCTGTTCCACAACCAGTATCTTGCAGGCTTCGTCAACATTCCCGGCAGAGGATAACCGAAAACGACTCTTTTGAAGGCAGAGCGCAATCATCTGACGGATCTGAGGCTCGTCATCCACTACCAGAATGTGAGGCATCGGTTGCTCTTCTGTGAGTTGTTTAAGTTCATTCATGGTGGAATCCTGTATAGTCAGAATCTTTTGAAACATTAAAAACAAAATAACACGGAGAAACGGAGAACACTGAGAAATCAAAGGCTTAAGGTCTAAAACAAAAAAACTTTTTGGTGAACCATAAAATCCATTTTTTAGCATGTAACTCTCAGATTTTACTCCGTGTTCTCCGTCTCTCCGTGTTATTATTTCTTTTTTAAAATTTAAAATCCTTCTTCGTCGAGATCACAAAATCCCTCTGCGCTGCGTCCTTCAGGTGGCAACTGAAACAGGTTGTCACGGGATCAAGCCCGCTCGGCTTGCCGTCAACGCCAAAACCGGCAAAAAGCCAGCCGCCGGTTGCCCTCTCGCGCTTGTCTTTCTTCATCAGCACGATCATATTTTTAGGGCCGTCAACAGCAGGATTACCCTTGATAGCAAAGGACTCAACAACAATGCGGCTTCCCTCGTCAAATCTGTTACCGGCCAGATAACCCTTCTCCGCTTTTTTATCGGCATAGATGTAATGGATGCCGTAGAAAAGTGAGTTTTTGTCAGTGACAACCTTGCGGACGCTTTTCTTCCAGGTGGTGTATCCTTTGGGAAGCACAGGCGAAGCAGCTTCAGATGTGACTGCGGCGAGGCAGAGCAAAAAAGCTGACAACAGGAGAACGGTTGGTTTCATGATGGTGTGACTCCGGGAAGATTTTTGGTGGACTCTATACCATCAATGCCCTTTTTGTCACTAGCCGATGTATCAACTGGATCAGCATCCCGTAGATGACACACGGCACAAACATCTTCCTGCTCCAATGTACTGACGCTTACCAGCCGGTCTGAAAGAACTGCTGCACGTTCGGCGGAAGCACGAATCAGAGCCACATACTGCAGTATTTCACAATTAGCAGGATCATCCTTGTCAATCAGGGAGCAGGCCCCCAAAACCGTAGTCAGGATGTTATTGAAATCATCCGCTATCCAACCGGCAAGAACGGCAATAGATTGCGGCTTCTCCAACTGCAGTGCGGATGTATGATGTTTTCTTCGGGGTTTTTTCATGGCTTGTTTACTTTACCGTTTCTGACATTCCGTAACGTCTCAAGAATCATTTCCTCTGCATTACTGCCAATCGGGTCATCATGCCCTGAATAAACCGTTTCTATCCTCAAAGTTGATAATCGCCGGAGCGTTTCTATATACTCCGGGGCGTAGACCCCGCCTGCTGTACGAATCCGTAATTGAGTGTCTCCGGAAAAAAGTATCCGGTGAGTATAATTATACAGACAGATAGAATCCGAAGAGTGCCCAGGCGTATGCAGCACCTGGAGCTGATCATCCCCTGCCTTGATAATATGGCCGTCAGAGAGAAGTTCATCTACATCCTTACCGTCGCTCCATGCGTAGACCCGGGCTCCGTAGCGCTGTTTGAAGATCTCTACACCGGCTGCATGATCAAAATGGTTGTGCGTCAAAATCACCTGTTCTACCGGAACTTTCCCGCACCCGGTGGAGAGCTTTTCAATCTGCTCAATAACCGAACCGTCCGTTCCGGGATCGATCAGCGTGTTGACATCACCAAGAACATTCCAATCACCAAGAACCAGATAGGAACGGCAGGTATAGATAGATAGTGTTCTGGATAACTCGATAACTCTCATAGCACCCTGTACCCTGCACCCTGATTTTCCATTTACAATTTTCTATACAGCTGAGCATCCGGCACAACCTGTTCAAACAGATGCGATATTTCAGTCGGCATTTTCTGGGTATTTTCCAGAGCGAGGAAACCGCCGGG
>JAFLLC010000102.1:11335-13516 GCA_019162745.1 Deltaproteobacteria bacterium
TTATTAAAGGTTGCACCAAGCCGCTCCGCAAAGAGAATTGCCAGAGTGTACGGTTCCTGCCCCAAAGCGCTGCCGGCATCCCACACCTTGATGCGCATACGCCCCATGGCAAGCTTGATGGTTTCGTTCACCGCATACTCAAGTACCGGTAGATCGCGAAAAAAGAAGGTAAATGCCATTATTATAATTCTCAATTCATAATTAGGATGTACGACTGAATTTAACAGGGGCGGGTACAAGACCCGCCCCCGCAAACTTTTAATATTTTTCAAATGCCTCATCTAAATCATCTGCTCCACCGTGGCCAAGCTCAAGATTGACCCCGCCGGTTCTATTAATACCACTGGCTGTTTTTCCTGTTTTATGCGGCGCTGCATGAGCTGCAGCATGATGACTTGACGCTATCTGTTTCGGGGCGGCATGTCTCGGTGCTGGTAAGGCTGTCCGATGCTGGCTGCTGTCAAGGGTGAAAAATGCTATGGTCGCTTTTAGTTGTTCGGCCTGGCTGGAAAGTTCCTCAGTGGTTGAGGCCATTTCTTCGGCCGCACTGGCGTTCTGCTGAATGACCTGATCAAGCTGCTGAATGGCCTTGTTGATCTGTTCGGCGCCGGTATCCTGTTCTTTACTGGAAGCGCTGATTTCCTGAACCAGTTCAGCTGTTTTCTGGATGTCAGGCAGCATCCTGGTAAGCATCTCACCCGCTTGTTCTGCAATGGCAACGCTGCTGGTGGAGAGTTGGCTGATCTCGCCGGCGGCAGATTGGCTTCGCTCGGCAAGCTTTCTGACTTCGGAAGCGACGACAGCAAAGCCTTTACCATGTTCGCCAGCCCTGGCTGCTTCGATGGCGGCGTTGAGTGCCAACAGGTTGGTCTGACGGGCAATCTCTTCGATAATCGAAATTTTAGTAGCAATCTGCTTCATGGCAGCAACGGTTTCAATGACAGCCTTGCCCCCTTCTTTGGCATCAGCTGCTGATTTGATGGCTATCTTTTCCGTCTGCATGGCGTTATCGGTGTTCTGGCGAATACTTGAAGCCATCTCTTCCATACTTGATGAAACCTCTTCGGCGGAAGCTGCCTGTTCAGTGGCACCCTGCGACATCTGCTGGGCGGTGGCAGACATTTCCTGACCTCCCGAAGCGACATTGTCAGCGGCAGACTGGACTTCCGTGACGACCTCTTTCAGCTTGGCAACCATTGCGGCCAGAGATCCCATCAGATCATCATTTTCGCAGCGTTTTTTCAGTTCCACCATCAGGTTACCCTGGGATACTTTTTTGGCGTTTTCCGTGATGCCGTTAGTTGCTTCTACTAGGTTATTGAGGTTGTTTTTGATCTGATTGTATTGCCCCTTGTATACATCGGTGATTATTGGCGGCATGTCACCTTTGGAGATGCGATCTACGTATGTGGCAGTAACCATCAGCGGATTGACAATGTTGGTAACGGTGGCGTTGACTCCCTTTACTAACTGGTTCCAACCACCGACAAACATATCTGCGTTGGCGCGTTTGTCCAACTCGCCATCAGCAGCGCCGTTGATAAGTATGTCTGTCTGGGCAAGCAGGTCGTTCATCATCTTGACCATATTGTTCAGGTTGCCCTTGATGACGTTATACTCGCCTTTGTATTCGGTTGTGATGGTCGGCGGGATGATGCCCCTGGCAACTTTATCGACATAATCTGCGGTGACGCGCAGCGGGTTGACGATGTTGATAACAGTGTCATTGACGCCACTAACCAGCTGTTTCCAGCCACCGACAAACATATCTGCGTTGGCGCGTTTGTCCAACTCGCCATTTGCGGCGCCCTGAATGAGGATGTCTGTCTGGGCAAGTAAATCACTCATCATCCTAACCATATTATTAAGATTGTTTTTGATCTCGTTGAAGTCACCGTTGTAGTTGTCCGCTATGATCGGTGGGATATCGCCTTTGGAGATGCGGTCAACATACTCTGCAGCAACATTCAATGGACCGATAACGTCATCAAGAGTCTGGTTGACCCCTGCAATAATCTTTTGGAAATCACCCTGATGTTTGCTCGCATCGGCACGAGTAGCCAGCTTACCCTCTGCTGCTGCTTTGGCGAGCATACCGGCATCCACAACAAGGGCAGACACGGCATCAATGGCAACGTTCAAGTTGTTCTTGATCTCGTTGAAATCACCGTTATAGCTGTC
>JAFLLC010000102.1:13616-37672 GCA_019162745.1 Deltaproteobacteria bacterium
GCTGCTACGTTAAGTGGACCGATAACGGAGTCGAGGCAGTCGTTGACACCCTGAACAATCGCTTTGAAATCACCCTGGTGTTTTGAAGCATCGGCGCGGGTGGCGAGTTTACCTTCTACGGCCGCTTTAGAGAGCATTTTGGCATCTTCAACGAGGGACGATATTGCTTCAATACAGACATTGAGGTTGTTTTTGATTTCGTTGAAGTCGCCGTTGTAGCTGTCGGTGATTTTGGGAGGGACATCACCCTTGGAGATACGGTCAACATACTCTGCAGCAACATTCAGCGGACCGATAACGGCGTCCAGACACTCGTTGACACCGGATACAATTTTCTGGAAATCACCCTGATGTTTAGTCGCGTCGGCACGGGTAGCCAGTTTACCGGCAATAGCTGCATCAGACAGTGTCGTGGCATCTTTAACCAACGCCTTGATGGCTTCAACCATCTTGGACATGGAAGCAATGACACTTGTTGTATCTCCACTGGCCACCTTTATTTCGCGGGACATATCACCAGCGCCCACCAGATTGGCGATTTCACCAACTTCCTTTGGATCAGCGCCCAACTGTTTCATGACAATTTTGGCTATAAATAACCCCAAGCCAATTGCCAGGAGGACACCGATAACTATCAACGCAATCATGATTGTGGTTGCCCTGTTAGCCATAACAGTATTTTCGTCAGCAATAATCTTACCCTGCTTGATTTTGGCGTCCATCATCGCATCAATAGCGTTCCGTTCAGCGCGGGAGGCCTTGCCTGCCTCGCCGTACAATAGAGCATGCGCCTCAGTATCCTTGTCATCCAAAGCGAGAGCAACCATTTTGTCCAACAGTGGTCCGTAAGCCTGGCGGGTCTTTACAAACTCGGCGAACAGTTTGCGACCTTCATCGGTAAAGAGTGTTTTTTCAAATTTAGCTGCATGTTCGTCTATGATTTTTCGTGATTCCTTAATTTGAGAGTTGTATTTCTGTTTATCCTCTGAACTGCTTATTATTATGATATCGCGGACATATGTCTGCATTCTCTGGAAGTTAAATCCTATTTCTCCCATATCTCCCAGCGGTACTGCGACTGATTCATACAGCTTGGTGTCGGCTTTATCAATCTGCTTGAGGTTGTAGACGCCGACGCCACCGATGATACCGGCTATGATGGCAACCAGAATAAATCCGGTCATCAGCTTTCCCTTCAATGTCATGTTATTAAACCAGTTCATAACCTTCCTCCTTGTATTGTGATGCGTCGTAGGTATAATTTGTAAACATTTGAATACGTTTTACTGCCCCTGTACCGCAGCCAGTTCGTCGCCGGAAAAAATTTTATCAATATCGAGAATCATGACAAAGCGCTCGTTGTATTTACCCATTCCCTTGATAAAATCAGTGTTCAGGTGTGTGCCAATATGCGGTGCCGCCTCGATCTGGGAAGATTCCATCTCAATGACTTCCTGCACACTGTCAGCCAGAGCACCAAGGACGATGTTCTCGCCATCCATATCTACCTCGACGACGACAATACAGGTGTTCACGGTGCGTTCGGTCTCACTCATGCCGAACTTGAGCCGCATGTCAATTACCGGTACCACACTGCCGCGCAGGTTGATGACGCCGCGCATAAATTCGGGGGTCTGAGGAACCTTGGTGATATTTGTAATTTCCAGGATTTCCCGCACTCTCCCGACGTCAACCGCAAACACCTCGTCTGACAGGTTGAATGTCAGGTACTGGGTCGTCTGTAACTCTTCGGCCATCGTATTCCTCCCACTTTGCCTTGATGATATAAAGAATGGCTTATATGTTTACACCAACTGTGCCAAGCGGGATAAATATAAGGAGTAAATTGGGGAGTGTGAATTTACAGGAGGTTAGACGGTTGAGATCAGGTGGTAATTGTGTATGACTGCGGCATGGATATGTAACATGTTACGCTTGTACTGTTACATGTTACATATTTAGGTGACATATTGTTACATGCTATTTTTCCGTACGCCTATATTTACGCACTTTTTTATGCGCTTGACTGACAACATAATATCACATACTATACGAGCTGAACTTATTCATTATGGAGGCCGATATGGGAACATCAGCAAGGCGCAACGTCAATATATCCATTGCAAACGATAACGCTGATTTCATAAAGAATAACAGGGTGAACCTCAGCAGGGCGGTTGACACGCTGATTAAAGAGATGCGCCGTGTAAAAAAGCGCGAGGAGTGGACCATCGAAAACAAGGTGGCGCTTGACGAACGCTGCAGAATGCTGGAATCTGAAGGAGGCACAGCTGCCGAAAGACTTTACGGTGTTCTTCCTCTAAAGGAGCTCTGAAATGTCCCGATTGACTCTCTACAAAAACCATCTCAAGGATCTGGCTGACAGCTTCCCTTACCTGTTGGATATACAAAACGACCAGTTACAAGCTGGCACACGCATTGTAGCACTGGTACGTAATAGCGGAAAAATCGCTGATATTTCGATAACAGTGCTCAAGTTTTCATATTCAGGAGAAACGTATTCTGCCAGTCTGCTTGACCTGCTTACCGTATCCGAACGAAACCTAAGCCCCCCGCTTGCACAGCTCGATCACCTTAAAGCCGCACTTACCAATGCAGTCGATTTAATATTTGTTGACTAATTTTTTACGCTTGTAAAACATCATCCAATTCTTAACTTTTCAGATCCTTCGGGCTACTTCCGCAGCGCAATTTTCTGCTCCCGGACAAACGCCAGCTCTATATCGGTAGCTTTAACGTCCAGGCTGGTCATTGACATAAAACGGAGTCCACCTTCAATGCTGTTTTCAATAACAGACAGCGGCCCATCCTTCTGCTCTTTTATCTCTTCAGTGATACTGCCAAGGATCAACTGCACGTTTTCATACAGTGCCGACTTTACGTTGATTTTGGCATTTGCGACTGCATCGGCTTTGCTCCTGATGGCCATAATCCGATCGGTTAATTCGGCAGACGTCTTGCGTAATTCTGCTATTTCAGACAGAGACTGAGACTGTTTTGCTTTGCCCTGCGATTCAGCCAGCGCGGCAAACAAACTTTCCAGCTCTTCTACATCGTGGTAATCGACCCCGGCCTGCAGTTTTGTGTGTATAGACGCCGCTGAGCCGAGCTTTTTGGCTTCTATACCGCCCCGTGCGATGTATGAGCCACCGGAAATTGCCCCCTTGTCAACAGCGATCCGCCCGAGCGTCCTGATCGTGCAGTTATGAATTTCGACCCCTACAATCACATCGCCGGCACACTCAATCGTCACATCGTGAATAAAATTGGCCCGCAGCGTCCCGCCGCAGACGATGCTGGCCTTATCCTGGCCATCCATGCCGCAGAAGGTGACATCGCCGTCGCTGACGATGTTGCAAACGCCGATGTTGCCGGTGACAGTTAACCCCTTGGACGCCGTAATGTCAAAATTATCCATAACATCGCCACGGACTTCAACAATGCCTTTGAAATTGATCGAGCCAATTCTGAAATTAACATCCCCCTTGACAACGTACTCTTCCTCAACAGAGATCTCACCGGCCGACTGGCAGAAACGGCCGGTCGCAGCAGCAATCAGCAGTGTGCCGTTCTCCTCGGTACGAATGTTCTTGCCGATCTTCACATTCATCGGCTTGCCCGGCTGGGGTGGAACCGGCAGACCCATTATGTTTCGCCCTGGAGTACCCGTCCCTGCCGGAATGATCCGCCCGATTTCATCCCCGCTGGAAACATTTATAAAGGTTTGTACAATGTGCATATCAACATTTGTTGCTTCATCGGTTCCGCTCTGAACAACTGCCGAGGACTGTACGGATAGTGAAATGTATTCATCAGTTCCGGCAACAGGCGCTGCTCCGGAAGCCAGCAGCACATCTACCTGCTGTTGTCCGCCGGCTGCCCTGACAACAAAATCATCGAAGGCTTGCTGATCTATCCCCTCCCGAACGTTGTACTGTTTCATAAAGGCGGTCAGTTCATCGCGGGTTATCATCGATCCCTGCTCGTGCGGAACATAGCTGCAGCTGCATTCCATGCGGTCATCCGGAATCCGTAAATACAGGCTGTAGCCGAGCTTTTTAACTTCACTGCCGCCAATGGCGGGTAGTGCAGATGATGCTGATGGCTCGTTGTGATCTGTCATACGGTCCTCCTGAATCATAAATAGTTTAGAAGTTGTATTATTTGGTTTTAGCTTTTGCTTTTGCCATCCATCTGCCGATAAAGCGTCATGCGACTGATACCGAGCAGCCGGGCGGCGCGGGCCTTGTTGCCGTCAGATGCAGCCAGCGCCTCTGCAAGGGTCAGCTTTGCAACCGAAGCGGTGGATGAATTGGAGTGTTTTCCCATGGCGGTGGCAGGCACCGGCAGGTTATCCAGCAGATCCTGCGGCAGGTCACTGACAGTTATAATCGAAGTTTTGCTGAAGATGCAGGCATGTTCGATGGCATGCTGCAGCTCACGAACATTGCCGGGCCAGCTGTAGGCACGAAAGAAAGTCATAACATCATCCGACACGGCGGCTACCACTTTGGACAGCTTGTCATTGAACTTGGCAATGAAATATGCAACCAGCAGCTCAAGATCGTCAAGGCGTTCACGCAACGGCGGCAGATCAATGCGAATAACATTCAGACGATAATACAGATCCTGGCGAAAGGTCCCCTGACGAACCTTTTCGGCGAGACTTTGGTTGGTGGCGGCAACGATGCGCACATCCACCTTGATCGAGGTCGATTCCCCCACCCGTTCAAATTCACTTTCCTGCAACACACGAAGCAGACGCATCTGGATAGCGGGAGAGATATCGCCTATCTCGTCCAGAAAGAGCGTACCGCCATGCGCCGTCTGAAAACGCCCGATTTTATCTGCTATGGCGCCGGTAAAAGCACCGCGGACATGGCCGAACAGTTCACTTTCCAGCAGGTGTTCTGACAATGCCGAACAGTTAACCTTTACAAACGGCATTTTTGATCTCGATCCGCTGCCATGCAGTGCCGCAGCAACCAGCTCTTTTCCGGTTCCGCTCTCTCCATTAATCAGGACGGTGGTTGAGTAATTTGCAAGTATCTCTACCAGGTTGTACAGCCGAAGCATCTGAGCAGAAGCACCAACGATGCCATGAAACCGGCCCTGGAGCCGGAGAGACAGTTCCATCTCCACCAATTCGGTTTCATCACGGACTACAGCCACTGCTCCGCTGATCGAGCCATCCAAGCCGAATACCGGTGTTACGACTAAACTGACAATGCGTGTTTTTCCGGCAGGAGTCTGGCATTCAATGTGCCGGAGTTCCTGTGGTAATTTGCTTACGAGTGCATCCTGCAGAGCAACCCGGCATTCACCACGGCATCCCAACTGTAAATCTGCGGCATTATTTCCAATCAAATCATGGTGATATCCACAGACACGCTCTGCCGTCGGATTAAACTGCGCCAGACACCCATCCCGGTCGATCATGATAATACTGTCGGTGACCGTCCGGAAAATAGCATCCAGATTGGCTCGGTATCGTTCCCGTTCATCACTCAAGGCCTTCTTGCCCAGGGCGTGGCGGGTAACAACAATCAGGGTCTCGAAGCGCACCGGCTTGGTAATGTAATCAAAAGCCCCGAGTCGCATGGCTTCGGCTGCCGACTCAACCTGAGGACAACCGGTGAACATAACAACCTGCGTAGCTGGTGCAGACCTCTTTATCTCACGCAGCAGATCGAGACCGTTCTCATCGGCAAGCATGATATCGATAAAGGCCAGATCGTATTGGTATTGCTGCAGCAAAGCCATGGCGTCAACAATATTTCCTGCAGTGTCTACCAGATACCCCTCTTTTTTCAGCAGGGTCCCAAGCGTAAAGCAGATTCCTTTTTCATCATCAACCATCAGTATGCGGTGTTGCGGTTGCTGCTTTGGCAAAGCTGTTCCTTCCTGTCCTGTTGGATTCCTGTAAAAAGTCACGTGATGCTGAAATATAATACATTAAATTGCTGCGCAAGAGAAATATATTGAAAAACCGGCAACATTATTGACCTGACCTGCAGAGTGATGTACTTTACCGGGCATATTTGCAGAAGGAAGGAAGACCCCGTATATGCAACGCCCATCGTGGGATCAGTATTTCATGGACATCACCCGCCTGGTGGCAACCCGTTCTACCTGCTTGAGGCGTCAGGTTGGCGCAATTCTGGTGAAAGATCGTAATATTCTGGCCACCGGTTACAATGGCGTCCCGTCCGGCATAAGCCACTGCGACGTTGTCGGCTGCCTGCGGGAACGACTCAAGGTTCCATCCGGTGAACGCCACGAACTCTGCCGCGGACTGCATGCCGAACAAAATGCCATCATCCAGGCAGCCCGGCACGGCATCAACATCGACGGTTCGACCCTCTACTGCACCACCATGCCCTGCATTATCTGCACAAAAATGCTCATCAACGCCGGCATCTCAACAATTATTTATGCCGAAGGGTATGCGGACGATCTCGCTCGCGAGATGCTTGCAGAAACCGGCATCACAGTCAGCCACTTTACCCCCGGCAATCTGGAGCAAATCGCGTGAAATGCCCTTTCTGCAACAATCTGGACAGCAAGGTTGTGGACTCACGTCCCGATAAGGGTGGTTCCGCCATAAGGCGTCGCCGCGAGTGCGAACAGTGCAGCAAACGCTTCACTACCTACGAGCGAATCGAGGAGATGCTTCCCCAGGTCTGCAAGAAGGATGGGCGCCGCGAAGCGTTCGACCGGACGAAGATTATTAATGGTATCGTCAAGGCGTGCGAAAAAAGACCGATTTCCAAAACCGATATCGAAGCGCTGGTTGACCGTCTGGAGACACGACTGCAGGAATCGACCGAGCGGGAGATTTCAACCACAACTATCGGCGAGTGGGTCATGAAGGAGCTGCACGGCATGGATGAAGTCGCTTATGTCCGGTTTGCCTCAGTATACCGTTCGTTCCGCGATATCAGTGAATTTATGCAGGAACTGCAGGAACTGCTTAAAAAATGATCAGTGCCGACATCAAATATATGAAACGCGCCTTGGCGCTGGCAAAAAAAGGCCTCGGCAAAACACACCCCAATCCGGCTGTCGGCTGCGTGATTGTCAGGGACGGGGCGGTTGTCGGCGAGGGGTGGCATAAAAGGGCCGGCGGCCATCATGCCGAAGTGAATGCCCTGGAAATGGCCGGCAGCCAGGCTCGTGGGGCAGATGTATATGTGACATTGGAGCCCTGCAGCCACACCGGCAAGACCCCACCCTGCAGTGATGCGCTGATCAGGTCCGGAGTCAAACGGGTTATAGCCGGCATGGGCGACCCGAATCCGCGGGTCAATGGCGGCGGATTACTGGCTCTGCAGCAGGCCGGGATAGAAACGCTCTGCGGGGTGCTGGAGAAGGAATGCCGCAGCATCAATCGCCCATTCCTCAAGTTCATAACAACCGGGCAGCCGTACGTCACATATAAATGTGCTATGACTCTGGACGGCAAGACAGCAAGTGTCACCGGCGACTCCCGCTGGATCAGCTGCCTGGCGTCGCGCAGAGTCGTGCACCGCATGCGGGCAAACAGCAATGCGATCATGGTCGGCGTTGGCACCATCCTCTCCGACAATCCGCTGCTGACTGTCCGGCAGGTCAAAGGACCTGATCCGCTCAGAATTATCGTTGACAGCACCCTGCGCACACCTGAAAGCGTCGCTGTTTTAACCGGCAAAATGGCCGGCGGGACGATTATTGCCACCACCGAGACAAACCCTAAGATTCATGCCCGCATTCTTAAAAGCGGTGCCCGTATTCTGGTCTGCAGTGCGGAGAATGATAAGGTTGACCTTCGAGACCTCTGGAACAAACTGGGTGGTCTCGGCATCCAGTCCCTTCTGCTTGAGGGGGGGAGCCAACTGGCCGGAGAAGCCCTCAGACACGGGCTTATTGACCAATGCATATTCTTTTACGCGCCCAAGGTGGTCGGCAGCGACGGATTTTCTCCGTTCGCAATCACCGGTGTCACCGAGATGGCCCGTTCGATAAAGTTTAACGATCTCAGCATGCGGCGTGTCGGCACAGACATCATGGTTACCGCGTCCCCGGAGAATGTATGTTCACTGGATTGATTGAAGACACCGGCCGTGTTGCATCCCTGCAGCGTCGAGGCGAGGCGGGGTTTCTGGCCGTGGAGACAGCTCTCCCGACAGCAGAAATTGCCATTGGTGACTCTGTCGCTGTCAACGGAGCCTGTCTGACCGTAACAGCCATAAGCCTCCACACCCTGACCTTCGACGTTTCCCCTGAAAGCCTTTCCCGCACAACAATCGGAAAGCTCCGCAGCGGCAGCGCTGTCAATCTGGAGAGGGCTCTCAGACTGGGTGACCGACTGGGGGGACATATCGTCAGCGGACATATCGACTGTGCGGGGCAGTTGATCCGTGCGGAAAATCGTGCCGGCAATCACCAGTTGCAGTTCACCCTGCCGCCTGAACATGCCCGTTATCTGGTGGAAAAGGGTTCTGTAACGATCGACGGCATCAGCTTGACAATAAATGCGGTTTCGCAGGATGGCTTTTCGGTGAACATCATTCCGCATACGTACTCCAGCACCACGCTCGGGCAACTCAAGGTTGGCGACCGGGTCAACATAGAAACAGATATTATCGGTAAATACGTGGAACGCCTGACCTCACCATGGAAATCAGAAGGAAGCTTGAGTATGAAAAAGCTGGCAGAGAATGGATTTATATAGAACAGTTTTAAATGTTGAATTCTGAGTGTTGAATTACATCAAAATCTAAAATTTACAATTCATTAAATTGAAGTTTAGAAAGGGATTTACAATGTCAGTCGCAACCATTGAAGAAGCAATTGAAGACATCCGCCAAGGGAAAATGGTGATCCTGGTGGATGATGAGGATCGTGAGAATGAGGGGGATCTGACTATTGCTGCCGAGGCGGCCACACCGGAGAACATCAATTTCATGGCGAAATACGGCCGCGGCCTGATCTGCCTGACTCTGACGGCCGATAGTTGTGATGAACTGGGGCTGCGCCCGATGGTCCGCGACAACACATCCCCCTTTGAAACTGCTTTTACCGTGTCGATCGAAGCCAAACATGGCGTGACAACCGGCATTTCGGCGGCTGACCGCGCTCACACTATTTTGACCGCCGTTGCTGACGGCGCCAGCCCGAACGACCTGGTCAGTCCCGGCCATGTTTTTCCACTCCGTGCCCGCAAAGGGGGCGTACTCGTGCGACTTGGCCAGACCGAGGGTTCCGTCGACCTTGCTCGCCTTGCGGGGATGAAACCGGCCGGCGTCATCTGCGAAATCATGAACGATGACGGCACAATGGCCCGCATGCCGGAACTGAAAGTCTTTGCGAAAGAGCACAATATAAAAATCTGTACGATTGCCGATCTTGTAGCCTACCGCCTCAAGAACGAACGACTGGTGCGCACCGTAGCCGAAGCACATCTCCCCTCCAAGTTTGGCGGTGAATGGCAAGTAATCGGCTTTGAAAACGATATCGACCACCTTGAACACGTCGCCCTGGTAAAAGGAGAGCTGAAAAAAGGCCAGCCGGTACTGGTCCGGGTTCATTCGGAATGCCTGACCGGAGATGTGCTCGGGAGCCTGCGCTGTGACTGCGGCGATCAGCTGCATAAAGCCATGGAACAGATTGGAGCGGAAGGAAGCGGCGTGATACTGTACATGCGCCAGGAGGGGCGCGGCATCGGCCTTGTCAATAAACTGAAAGCGTATGAACTGCAGGACCACGGGCGTGACACGGTGGAAGCAAATCTGGAACTCGGCTTTAAGGCCGATCTGCGCGAATACGGGATAGGCGCCCAGATTCTGCTGGCGCTTGGCATCACCAAAATTCGCTTGTTGACAAATAATCCTAAAAAATTAGTAGGACTGCAAGGGTATGGCATTGATATCGTTGAGCGGGTCTCTATAGAAACAGAACCAAATGAAACCAACCGTGACTATCTTGAGACAAAACGCGCAAAGATGGGGCATATGCTGGAGAACCTGTAATGAGAATTCTACTGCATGCCTGCTGCGGCCCCTGCGCCATGTTCCCGCTGCAGCAGTTGCGGACAGCCGGCCACGAAGTAACCGGCTTTTTCTATAACCACAACATCCATCCCTATCAGGAGTATGCCAGGCGGCGAGACACCGCTGTTCAAATGGCAGAGCAAGAAGCAATGCCGATGATTATGCGTGACGACTACGATCTGGAAGGTTTTCTGGCTAATGTTGCCGCTGAACCGGACAAACGCTGCAGCTACTGCTATTCATCGCGTCTGCGGGTGGCGGCACAGGCGGCTGCAGAGGGTAGCTTTGAAGCGTTTACCTCCTCGCTGCTTTACAGCAGATATCAGAAGCATGATGAAATCAGGGGATTGGGGGAAAAGATCGGCAGTGAATATGGGGTGCCCTTTTACTACCAGGACTTTCGAACAGGATGGCAGGAAGGAATCCGGCTTTCAAAGGAGATT
The DNA here is from genome assembly GCA_019162745.1 of Deltaproteobacteria bacterium. Lineage (GTDB taxonomy): Bacteria > Desulfobacterota > Desulfuromonadia > Geobacterales > Pseudopelobacteraceae > JACRCG01. Next base: position 24,112 of record JAFLLC010000102.1, read on the forward strand.
GGACTGTATCGGCAACAGTACTGCGGCTGCGTTTACAGTGAAAAAGAACGATATTTACTTCAGGGTCAAGGGAGAAAGACAAAGGTTGAAAAGCAGGGGACAGGTCTTTGACCCGTCCGACTTTTGAGGGACATATCAGCCGTGAATAGCTTCGGAAAACCGCTGATAATCATGGGGCTGTTTCTGGTTGCGGCCGGACTGGTCATCTACTTTGCGCCGAAATTTCCCACCTGGCTCGGCAGACTACCGGGTGACATCACCTTCAAGCGCGGCAATTTCAGCTTTTACTTTCCTCTCGCAACCAGCCTGCTGCTTTCAGCCATTCTGTCATTCATAGTCTGGCTGTTCAGAAAATAAGCAACAAAAAAGCCCGTGCTGCCACGGGCTTTTTTGTTTGCATTGCGAACAATGTCAACTAGGCGTGAATAGCGTTTACGGGACAAGTATCAACACATGCTCCGCAGTCGATGCAGGTATCTGCATCGATAACACGCTTTGAACCCTGCTCGCTGATAGCGTTAACAGGACAGGAATCCTCACATGCTCCACAATTTGTGCAATCATCAGTAATAGTATGGGCCACAATTTCACCTCCTTGTTAGATTAGCTCACCTTGCGATGAGTGAAGTCTGATGTACCATACCGGTTTTTAAATGTCCAGCAAAGAAATCAGCTCTCCGGCATATCCACCCGCACATATTTTGTTGAATTCATTTCGCGTTCCGTGTATATATCAAAAACAGTTTTATTACAGCTAGTTATTTTAGTTTGGGTGTTATTTTTTTACTGATATCATAACTATATCTTCGTTTATCTGAAGGAGGCGCACATGATTATTATGGCACTAAACTGCGGGAGCTCATCGGTAAAATACCAGCTTTTCGATTGGCAGAAAATGGAGGTTGTAGCCAAAGGCATGGTAGAACGAGTTATTATCGGCGGCTCGTTTATCCTGCACGAAATTCCCGGTCGTGAAAATTATCATCACGAACAGGACTGCGCCAATCACCAGGAAGCTATCGATCTGCTCATCAAGACTGTTACAGACCCGGTACATGGTGTTCTGAAAAGCGTCAGCGAGATATCCGCAGTTGGCCATCGGGTCGTGCATGGCGGTGAAAAATTCACCTGTTCCGTAATGATCGACGAAACTGTACTGGATGCCGTAAAAGAAGTGCAGCATCTGGCTCCACTCCATAATCCGCCAAACATTGAGGGGATTGAAGCAGCCAAGGCTCTGATGCCGACCGTCCCGCATGTTGCCATTTTCGATACCGCTTTTCATCAGACGATGCCTGAGCATGCCTATATTTACCCACTCCCGTACGAATGGTATGAGCAGAGCAAGGTACGCCGTTATGGTTTTCACGGCACCTCACACCTGTATGTATCAAAACGTGCAGCAGTTCTGCTCGGCAAGGATCCTAAAGACATCAACATTGTCACCATGCACATCGGTAATGGTGTCTCGCACTGCGCCATAAAAAACGGCATCTCAGTCGACACCTCCATGGGGCTTACTCCTCTGGAAGGAGCTGTCATGGGCACCCGCTGTGGTGATATAGACCCGGCGATTCCCGCTTTCATGATGCAGAAGAACAATCTTTCAGCCAAGGAAATCGACAGCGTTCTCAACAAAAAAAGCGGCGTAATGGGAATTACCGGCCGGTTCACGGACCGGCGTGATGTCATCGAACATGCTAATGCCGGTGATAAGCGTTGTCAACTCGCGCTGGAAATCGAGTCATACCGTTTAAAAAAGTACATCGGTTCTTATATGGCTGCCATCGGCAAGCTGGATGCAGTAGTATTCACCGCCGGTGTTGGAGAAATGGGCGCTGCCATCCGCGAAAAAGCGATTGAAGGGCTTGAACACATCGGCATCATCCTTGATCGCGAGCGTAACAATGGCGCCATGACCCGCAAGCGGGAAACCCTGATTACCACCGACGATTCCCCGGTCAAAGTGTTCGTCATTCCAACAGATGAGGAACTGGTCTTTACAGAAGATGTTGTCGGCATACTGAACGGCACCTACACCGATCACATGCATTTCCAATATTCGTTCGCAAAAGCAGATTTTGTCAGAAAATAAGCGGAATAACCATTGAGATGACACAGAAAAACCGGCTATGCCGGTTTTTTTATGGGGTAAAACAGCTCAGAACGTCTTGGTAATTTCCCGAAGCAGCGATGTCGCATACGATCCCTTCGGCAGAGTGAACTCCAGAGTTACCGCATCCCCGGAAGCGCTCCAGGAGAGACCGTCTGACGGTACCCGTAACGGTCTCCTTTCTCCTTCCATCCGCAAACCACCCGGCAGGTCAAAAGCGGACAGCTCAGTCCCCACCTGCTCCATAATTTGTTGTTCAAGCTCCCATACCGCACCTTCCGGGCGCTTCATTTTGCATCCGAACATCGGCCCGCTTGCTGATATTTCAAATGCCGCTGCCCTCCCCTGCTCCGCCGTGGCATCTTCAACCAGAAAACAGGCGCCATTGATATGTTTGCAGGCCAGATCACCGGTCATCAACTCATCAACATGATCGATTCGCTCTGCCACCACCTGGTCGAACATAAAAGATTGAAGGGCCGAAAGGTACATTTTTTTCAGGCGGGGATGAACAGCAGAAAACGCTTTTTCATATTCTCCCGGGCGGGCAACGAGTCGCTGCAGCACGTCGCGCTCGCTGCGACAATGCCGGGGGAACAGCCGGAGCGCTTCGCTCACCTCCCCCTCCCGATAGGCGCTAATTGCGGCGGACCACTCCTGATCCCGCACCGCAGCGGGGTCACCGATCAGCCGGTCAACACACCCGCGCCAATCAAGTTTCAGCATTGCCGCGCCGATCAGATGTGAATTACCCTGCGCGCCATAACGCTGAGATCCGAAGTAGTTTGGAACCCCGCGTTTCCCGAGAATTTCCAGAATTGCCGGCACCAGTTCTGCTGCCGCACCGGAAACCCCGTGAATAACGATCCGGAAGGCATTCCCCTTGAGATGTCCCACCTTGAGCTTATTGGAGTGTCGTTCTGCCGAAAGAACTCTAACGCCGTCCAGTTCCAGGGAAAGAGCTTTCTCCGGTGTAAGCCGCTGGATAGAAAATGTCTGACGGGTAACGCCGACGGCATCCTTCATACCGGCATAGCCGACATCGCGCTCTGATACTTTAAGCTTTTTGGCAATGCGGCTAATTGCCTCCAGCGTAGTAATACCGCGCTTTTCTATTGTCAGGTAGCAATGTTCACCGGTGCCGCAAGGGAGATAGGAGGGAATCTCCTCGACCTGAAAGTCCTCGGGCGATTCTTTGATTATTCCGCCACAGCCGGATATATCAGCGGTCATATATGGATGGAGATGCCTGGCGCTTGCGCAATCAGTCACTTAAGACTCCCGCTCTGCCGCAACGCTTCATAGAGCACAATCCCGGCCGAGGTCGAAAGATTGAGACTGCGCACCTTTTCCGACGGCATCGGAATGGTGAAGGATGTTTCCGGATTGGCACGCAATAGCTCTTCCGGCAACCCTTTGGTCTCCTTGCCGAATACTATATAGTCACCCTGTTGAAAACCGGCATCCAGATAGCTCCGGGCGACTTTGGTGCTCAGATAAAAAAAACGCCCATCCGTTGCGGCAGCCTGAAGCGTTTCCAGATCAGGCCACAGTTTCAATGAAACATATTCCCAGTAATCAAGACCGGCCCGCTTTAAATAGCGGTCATCAAGGGAAAATCCGAGTTTTCCCACCAGATGGAGCACCGTGCCGGTAGCGGCACACAAACGGGCAATATTTCCGGTGTTGGGGGGAATTTCCGGTTCGATAAGAACAATATTAAATGGTTTCATGGTTCGATTGTATACCACTATTTACGGCTGCCATGCTTGCATTTTTTTCTCTGCAAGGCTATTGTGTTACCTCAAATTCCAGAGCAATTGGAGATCCTGTAATGAAAATAATTGTCACTGATGAAGTTTCTGCAGAGGGATTGGCGCTTTTAACCCAGGAACCGCGAATCCAGCTGGACGTAAAACTTGGTTTAAAAAAAGAGGAGCTGCTGGCTATCATTGGCGGCTATGACGTCATTATAACCCGCAGCGGCACGACCGTGGACAAGGCGCTTCTGGATGCTGCCCCCCGCCTGAAGATGGTAGCCAGGGCCGGAGTCGGCATCGATAATGTCGATGTAGACTATGCCAGTTCAAAAGGGGTAATCGTTGTCAACGCCCCATTCGGCAATACTAACAGCGCCGCAGAACATACGATGGCGCTGCTGCTCTCTTTCTGCCGCAACGTGCCCAAAGCGTGCAACAGCCTTAAAGCCGGCGAATGGAAACGGGGACCGTTTACGGGTATTGAACTAAAGGGGAAGGTCGCCGGTGTGATCGGTCTCGGCAAGGTCGGCGGACGGGTAGCAACCCGCCTGAAAGCCTTTGAGTGCGAGGTATTTGCCTGTGACCCGTATATCGCCGTCAAGCGCGCCAATGACCTGGGAGTCAAACTGCTTTCGCACGATGAAATCTACAAAAACTGCGACATCATCACCGTACATACTCCGATGACCGATGAAACCCGCGGAATGATCGGAGCGCGCGAATTCGGCCTGATGAAAACCGGCGTCATTGTTTTGGATGTTGCCCGTGGCGGCATTATTGATGAGCAGGCCTGGCTTGACAATTTGAATTCAGGAAAGGTGACCGGGGGTGCCTGTGATGTCTGGAGCAAGGAACCGCCCGATACTGACACTCTGAAAGCTCTTATTGCCCATGATCGCCTTGTAGTCACCCCACACCTGGGTGCCAACACTTTTGAGGCGCAGGTCAATGTTGCCATCGATGTATCAAAAGAAATTATCAATTATTTAGATGATAAACCGTTGGAGAATGCCATCAATATTCCCCGTTTTGACATGGCCCTGATGGATCAGATGCGGCCGTTCCTCAATCTGATGGGTGTTATCTGCGATTTCGGCGTGCAACTGGTCGACACAAACCTGGAAAAAGTCACCTTCGGTTTCAGCGGGGCGATTGCTCACTACGACTGTTCACCCCTTGCCGTTTGTGGACTTTCGGCGCTTCTGAATCATAAACTTGATCAAGATGTCAACATGGTCAACGCCAGCCTTATTGCCGAGCAGATGGGGATTGTCGTTGAAGAGAGCAAATCCACACAATCCGACGCCTTCTCCAATGTCATCACCCTCACCCTCGAAGGCGGGGGAAAACGGAGGCTGATTGCCGGCACCCTCTTTGAAGGGCAGCCGCGCATCGTAAGGTTGCGTGACTATATTATGGACTTCGCCCCAGACGAACATATGCTGCTGCTGAACTACGCAGACCGTCCCGGCATGATCGGCAAGATTGGCACCATTATGGGAGAGCATGACATCAATATCGCCTCAATGAACCTCGGTCGTAGCGAGAAAAAAGGCGAAGCAATGGTTATCCTGTCGCTTGATTCTCCCGTACCTGAACCGGTTATCGGTGAACTGCGGGCGGCCACCGAAGCATCCTTTATAAAGGCCCTCAAAATGAAGAGCATCGCCTGCACCCGTAACTGCGGCTGCGGCGTATAACTGGAATACGGAACAATTCATGCAATTTCCGCACATTGACCCTGTATTCCTCAGCATCGGCCCGCTCCAGTTCCGCTGGTACGGGCTGATGTACGTCCTGGCCTTTATTGCGACCTATTTCATCATCCGTTCTGAAGTCACGCGCAAACAGCTCCCCCTGACGAGAGATGATGTTGCCGACCTGGTCTTTTACGGCGCCATGGGTGTAGTTCTAGGGGGGCGCACCGGCTACATCCTGTTTTACAATCTCGGTTTTTATCTGGCCAATCCGCTCAAACTCTTTGCCGTATGGGAAGGAGGAATGTCTTTCCATGGCGGTTTTTTGGGAGTCATGCTGGCCTTCCTGTTCTATGCGCGCCGTAAAAAAATTCCGTTTCTGACACTTATCGACATGGCAGCGCTCTGTGCGCCGGTTGGATTGGGATTGGGGAGAATAGGCAATTTTATAAACGGGGAACTGTACGGCAGAGCAACTGATGCACCATGGGGAATCATTTTTCCCGGTAGCGACGGCGTTCCGCGGCACCCGTCTCAACTCTACGAAGCTTTTCTGGAAGGGTTCGTTCTGTATTTCATCGTGCGCTTCGTTTCTAATAATACAAAGGTGAACGGCGTTGCAACCTGCGCCGCCATTGCCGGCTATGGACTGTTCCGCTTTATCGTCGAATTCTTTCGTCAGCCTGATGCCCAGATCGGACTCTTTTTCGGGCTGTTTTCGATGGGTCAGCTGCTCAGTCTACCGATGTTCATCGTGGGGACTTATGCAGCCCTGCAGCTGTCAAGGCGTAAGACGATGCCATAAATTTATCATTCAGGATTGAAAAAGTCCTGATTTGAGCTATAATGTAGGCAAATCAAACGGGAGGTTTACGAACATGATCAGCAAAAAAATGTCCGACTCGCTTAACAGCCACATGAACCTGGAGCTTTTCTCCGCCAATATTTACCTCGTGATGTCGTCCTGCGCCAATGACCTGGGGCTGAAAGGAGCCGCCAACTGGTTTTTTGTTCAGTACCGCGAAGAGATGATCCACTTCATGAAATTTTACACCTATCTGACTGATCAGGGGGTGGTCATTTCTCTGCCTGCAGCCAAGGCCGTCCCCGATAAATACAAATCTCTGCTGGATATGCTGCAGAAAACCCTCGCCCACGAGCAGATGATTACTTCCTGCATCAACAATCTGAGCGAACAGGCCGTTCAGGAAAAGGATCACGCCACACAAATTTTTCTGCAATGGTTTGTAACCGAACAGATCGAAGAAGAAAACAACGACCGCGATCTTATTGCCAAGCTTAAACTGGTGGGTGATAATGGTCACGGCGTTTTGATGATTGACGGTGAAATGGGGCGGCGCCTCTTTGTCGTTCCGGTCGGCTCCCCTCTGGCGGTGTAGCAGATGCCAATTAAAATACGCTTCTGCGAGCATAACAAGGGCAAAGGGAAGGTGTTGCGGCGGCTTGAAGAAGAGTTTCCCGACCTTAATATTAAAGTCAAGAGCTGTATCAAGCAGTGTGGTGTTTGCCGTGAACAGCCGGTGGCGGTCGTTGACAAGAAAAAGGTAACCGCCAAGGATGGCGATGGCTTGTACTTAAAGATTGTTGAGCTGATTCGGAAGGATGCCGAGTCAGAGGAGTGAAAAGCGACAATGGCTTGAAATTACTTTTCTGGATATTATTGTTGGCCTGCTGCTGGCCTGCCACCAGCGCCCCCATGGCGCTGGTGGCAGGGACTACGTTCGGGATTGTGGTCGGAAATCCGTGGGGCGCGACCACCTCTACCTGGAGCAGGCGACTGCTGCAGGCTTCGGTGGTTGGTCTGGGGTTTGGCATGAACCTGCCGGAGCTTTTTAAAACCGGCAAGGATGCCTTTCTCTACACCGCAATAAGTATCAGCTTTACCATGATAGTTGGGTATCTGTTAGGCAGGCTATTCAAAACACCACAGCGCACCTCCACCCTGATCTCTTTCGGGACTGCCATCTGCGGCGGCAGCGCCATTGCGGCCATGGCCCCGGTGATCAAGGCCGAGGCCGAGGAAACCGGCGTTGCCCTCGCAACCATTTTTACCCTCAACTCCATCGCCCTTATCCTCTTTCCTCCCATGGGGCATCTTCTGGGAATGGGACAGAGGCAGTTCGGCCTCTGGTCAGCTCTGGCGATCCACGATACCAGCAGCGTGGTAGGAGCCGCTGCAGCCTACGGCGGGCTTGCCCTGGCGGTCGGCACCACGGTCAAACTGACCAGGGCGTTATGGATCATGCCTGCTGCCCTGATCGCCGCCTGGTTCACCAAGTCGGAGGGAAAGGTAAAGTTTCCCCTCTTTATCATCGGCTTTATTGCCGCTGCAGCCATCAAAACAATGCTGCCGCAGTTTGAGCCGCTTTGGCAGCCACTTAACAGCATAGCAAAACAGAGCCTGGTGGTTACACTTTTCCTGATCGGCAGCGGCCTGACAAGAGAAGTGCTGGGCAGAACCGGCATCAAACCGCTGGCCCAGGGGGTAACCCTCTGGATACTTGTTTCGGTTTCAAGCGGGTTTGCAATTATGTCTGGCTGGATTAATTGAACAAGCGGGCGGGAAATTTACGGTCGTCAATACGCTCCCCGCCCCCAGTAACACAGGTTTAGTGTCTACATATTATTCTTCAGTTTTTTGGCGATTTTTGCCACATGGGCGCCCTGAAAACGGGCGCCGGCCAATTCATTCTCGCTCGGCATCCGTTCACCCTGGCCACCCGAGATGGTCGAAGCGCCATAAGGTGAGCATCCGGTGATTTCCCCGACCCCCATCTGACCGGCAAAAGAGTACGGCAGGCCAACCACTATCATCCCCTGATGCAGCAGCGTTGTATGAAAGCTTAGTATGGTTGATTCCTGGCCGCCGTGCTGGGTGGCGGAGCTGATAAAAACACTGCCGACCTTACCCACCAGAGTCCCCTTCATCCAGAGCCCGCCGGTAGCATCCAGAAACTGGCGCATCTGGCCGCACATATTGCCGAAGCGTGTCGGGGTGCCGAAGATAATAGCGTCGGCATCGGCTAGATCATCCACCGAGGCAACGGGGATATGGGCCATTCCCTTTCCGCTCTCCAGTGCCCCCATCATAGTCAGCACCTCTTCAGACAGTGTTTCAGGGACGCGCTTAATGAGCGCCTCGCATCCGGCCACTTCGCGCACACCCTCAGCAACTGCCTCGGCCATCTTGTACACGTGACCGTACATACTGTACTGCACTATCAATACTTTACACATAGAAACACCCCCCCTTCAATTAACCTGCCTTTACGATAGCCAGCTACTTGACGAACGTCCCCATCGGACTCACTTTAGATCAATTGTTTGCTATCGTGGCATACCCCTTGTTCTGGTAGCCGATCAGCGAGTAAAACCCGTTGGCGACCAGCTTGACCTCAGGGATAAGCCCCACCGGATCGGCCTTAAAGATACGCATCGCCACTCCGCACGCCTCAAAGCGCACGCCGTTCTTTTTCAGGGTCCGAAACAGGTCACGCGCCTCCTCGTCGAGCGCGGCCGCCGTCAGCAACCGCACCCCCGGACCACGGAAGGCAACTATCATTTTCGGCTTGACCCCCAGGGCAACCATCCCCTCGAAGGTTTCGTTGATGACTCTGAGGTTGAACACCAGCTTTTCGAGATCTGGTACCCGCATATCAAAGATAACTTTGGCGCTACTCAGTCCCGACAGCGCCTCACTAACATCCGGTTTCTGCCCGGCATAAAGCGCTGGAGGACAGGCCAGCATAAACAGTGCAGCCAGCATAACTAATGGTGTGTACATGGTGCATTTTCCTCCTTTGTTATAGCTTGGTGTTTAAGTATAACGCGTTTTTTAAGTTTGTGAAGTATCAGCATAATTTATCGCCGGCAATTTTTTCAGCGACACCCGGGTAATACTGCGCGAGACAGGTCGGGCAGATGCCGTGGCTGAAGAGTGCGTCGGTATGGTCTGAGATGTAGGCCTCAAGCTGCTGCCAGGAATCACTGTCATTCCGGATGCTTTTACAATGCATACAGATCGGTATAACCCCTTCCAGTTGTTTGACGCGAGCAAGAACCGCCTCCAGTTCTTCATTCTTGCGGGCCAGCAGATCCCTTTGCTCCCTGACGAGGTCGCTGCGCTTTTTTAGTTCGATATAGTTACGCACGCGCAGCCTGAGAAGATCAAGATTGACCGGTTTCGCCAGATAATCGATTCCCCCAAGTCCCAATCCCTGTATTTCTCCTTCGGGCGTATCCATTCCGGTCAAAAAGATAACAGGCGTGTCTACAAAGGCCTCATCAGACTTTATGATTCGACATACCTCAAAACCATCAAGGCAAGGCATCATAACATCCAGAACAACAAGATCCGGGTGGTGTTCTTTTACCAAAGCTATTGCATCGCAACCGTTAAAAGCCTTGATAATATTATATTCTGATTTTAGCGCTCCGGTCAGAATTTGAATATTGACCGGTTCATCGTCTACTATAAGTATTGTGGATCTATTACTCATGAATATTCTCCCCAAATCAGTAGCAGCCGGACTTGTTTCGTCCAACCAGCTCAATAAACAGGCTGACAACAAAAACCAGACTATACCTGAAAGTCAAGCCTCAGTGAAGATTTTCACATTCACCATATTGCGCCCCCCGGCCTTGGCCTTATAGAGAGCGGCATCCGCTTCCTCGACAAGAGTGATAAAGGACATACTCAATGATGGCACCATGCTTGCGACTCCCACACTTACAGTGACATATGGCGCGACCTGGGAACAGTCGTGCGGAATCTTCAGTGACTCCACTTTCTCCCGTAACACCTCCGCAACATGCACTGCGCCAGCGGCATCGGTTTCCGGCAGAATACAGCCGAACTCTTCTCCGCCATAACGCGCCATCAGGTCGAAAGGCCTTTTCAACGTTTGGCATAGCGCTTGTGCAACCTTCTTCAGACATTCGTCCCCGGAAACATGCCCGTAAGTATCGTTGTACTGCTTGAAACAATCGATATCGATCATTAAAAGCGACAACATGGTTCCCGAACGCACCGCCCGTTTCCATTCCAGCTCAAGTAATTCGTCGAACCGCCTCCGGTTGGAGATGCCGGTCAGCCCGTCCGACAAGCTGATGTTCATCAATAAATCACGTTGCCGCTTGAGCGTGAGATGATTTTTTACTCTGAGCTGGGTGATCTCCAGACTGTAGGGTTTAGTGATATAATCCGCTGCTCCGAGTCTCAAACCACACGCTTCATCAGTTTCACCCTCAAGCGCAGTGACGAAAATCACCGGAGTATTCTCCAGAGATTCAATCATACGCAAGCGGCGAAACACCTCAAACCCGTCCATTTCAGGCATTATGATATCAAGCAATATCAGGTCGGGTCTGAGTTGCCCGGCAAGAATCAATGCCTCTGGGCCGCTTAGGGCGATATGGGTCTCGTATTCCGATCCAAGCATAACCTCAAGGAGACGACAATTTATCGGTTCATCATCAACAATCAGAATTTTTAGAATTGCGTTACTCACTCTAATCTCCTTCTCATAGGACGTCCGCTACGATCTTGGACATCAGACTTTAAAACCATACCTTCTTCAACGCTATCTATAGCAAGTAATCCCATATTACGGTTCCCGGATGTAATTTTTGTTAACCAACCGATCCACCGCAACCTGGCTCATCGAAAACTCAGCCATTGTACTTTTTTGGGGCATTAATTTTAAAAATATTACCTGATAAAGCATTTTTAATGCCGAACAATATAAATATGTATAAATAGCTGGTTAAAGGGTTAGGGCAAATAATAACTGTACTATTTTAGTACAATATGTACGAGACAAGTACAGGTTAGAAAGAGTCAGGAGCGGTAGAACATCTTGCGATCAACTTTCAGCAGTTGTGCCGCCTTGGACTTGTTGCCCCGGCATCGTTCGAGTGTCTGGGAGAGTATCTGACTGGTCAGGGACGCCAGCGACAGGTTTTGCGTAGGAATTTCCAGATGATAGGTAGAGCAAAGTGCCCCTGCACAATGTTGGCTGCGTCTCTGGGATGCATCGGGTGTAAAACCGAGATGTTCGGGGCGGATCAGATCGCCGGACGTAAGTATCGCCGCCCGCTCAAGCCGGTTGCGCAGTTCGCGTACATTTCCCGGCCAATCATGCAGGAGAATGGTGTCCATCGCCCTTTGCGAGATTCCAGGCAGCGATTTTCCCAGGTGCTGCTGCAGTTCGGCGAGTACATGCTCACAAATCTGTCTGATGTCATCCTTCCGTTCGCGCAGCGGTGGGATATAGAGTGGAAATACATTGATACGGTGGTACAGGTCTTCTCGAAATGAACCGGCCTCCACCCTCCGGGACAGGTTGGCGTTGGTTGAAACGATGACCCTGCAGTAAAACGGCATGAGATCGCTGCCGCCTATTTTTTCTATCGTGCGCTCCTGCAGAGCGCGCAGCAGCTTGGCCTGCAGGGGTAGCGGCATATCGCCAACCTCGTCAAGCAGCAGGGTACCTTTCCCTGCCTGGCTGAATTTTCCCTCCCGGTCACTGTCGGCACCGGTGAAAGCGCCTTTCACATGGCCGAACAGCTCGCTTTCCATGAGGTGTTCCGGGATGGCTGCACAGTTGACCGCTACGAATCGGGTCGGCATTCCGGTACTGGCAAAATGGATCGCCCGGGCCAGAACCTCTTTGCCGGTACCACTTTCACCATAGATGGCAACGGTCGTCTGCGGGAAAGCTGTCACTTTGGCCGCCATTTCAAGCATCTCCTTCATGGCGGGATTAACGGTTATAATATTTTGGAAGGTAAAGCGTTCCTGAAGATATGCCTTGATCTGGCGGTTTTCCGCAAGCGCCCTGTGATAATCGAGAGCGCGTTGCACAGTCAGTTGCAGATTACCAGGGTCAAACGGTTTTTCGAGGTAATCGTATGCCCCTTGGCGCATGGCAGCAACGGCAGTTTCAATACTCCCACAAGCTGTCATAACAATAAACGGGATATTCACGCCACTCTTGCGCATTTTTTTCAAAAGCGTAATTCCGTCCATGCCAGGCATGAGCAGGTCGGAAATGACCAGGTCAAATTCCCGCTGCCCGAGGAGTTCCAGCGCCTCAAATCCACCTGATGCAGTGACCACTGTAATGCCAAATCGCTTCAGGTGGCCACCAAGGACAAGCAACGAGGTTTTGTCGTCGTCAACCGCAAGAATTAAGGCCGGATTAGTATCTACTCTATCTTCGACAGGCGCTGAAATTGACATAATTTCATTGATAATTGACAAAGCGACCTTTGTAAAGGAGATTTATGATTTTTGCCTGTTTCCCACCCGCTCTTGAAGAACCGTCTCGTATGTCTCGTCCCCAACATTTATATACATATTACCGTCTGAAATGGTGACCGCCCAGTTTATCGAGCGATCCAGCCTTGCCGTCAGGCAGTTAATAAAGGGCTGATCGAAACTTATTACCAACAGGTTGGTTACGGCCTCCAGCTTCGTAAGATGCAACTGTTCCCATTTAGTTAACGCCCTTCCATAGGCGACGAGGGCTACTCTTGCGGCGTGACGGCTTGCTTTGATGGTACGATCCGCCTCCGGCAGGCCGACCTCCACCGATAGCAGCACACGATCATCAGCCCCTTTCAACCAAAGGTCAGGTTCATCTCCGGCGCTGATACCTCTGGTGAATGTGAGTTCAGGTTCGTAGAAAAGTACATACGCAAGCAATCTGGCGACAAGGCGCTCCTCGGTTTCCGACGGGTGACGGGCAACTGTCGCCTGTAATGACTCATAAATACCACGGTCGACATCAGAGAGCTGAATATTGACCCGGTATATGGTTGATGGCAGTGCCATGTGTATTTTCCCCTTTAGAATTGCTATACAGTCTGTTTTCTTCAACCACCTGAATCAGGTAAACAGATCTGACGTAAAGAAGCCGACCTTGAATGGGGCCGGCTTCTTTGATTTCGATTTTTGCTGCGCTAAG
>JAFLLC010000061.1:0-11986 GCA_019162745.1 Deltaproteobacteria bacterium
CGCTGTTGTAGGCGACGTGGCCGTCAGGGACGGGAACGCCAAACTTTCTTAATATAGCTTTTGCCTGGTACTCGTGGATATTCATGAAAAGCTCCTCAGATTATCTTGAAATTTATAGATTTTACTTTGCGATTTTAGCGGTCAATGCCGGTACAAACTGCATCACATCCGCCACCACCAGCACATCTGCTATTTCTCCGATCGGGGCGTCCTTGTCCTTGTTAATCGCAATAATGAAGTCGGACTTTTTCATCCCGGCAAGGTGCTGGATTGCTCCGGAAATACCGCACGCCACATATAACTTTGGAGAAACCGTTTGCCCGGTGGTACCGACCTGGTGATCATGGGCAATCCATTCGGCATCGACAACCGGACGGCTGGCGCCCAGTTCGCCGCCCAGCGCCTTGGCCAGGGCGGCAATAACCGGGATATTATCCTTCTTGCCGACGCCGCGACCGGCGGAGACGATGACTTCAGCTTTGGCAAGATCAATCTCTTTTTTCTCGGCAGGTTCATAGCCGATGAATTCGAGAGCCCCACCGCTCTCCGCAGTCACTTTCAGGACTGTCGGAGTTCCGCCAGGCTCTGCAGCAGTAAAGGCTCCGGCCTGAATCGTTATAACAGCTCTGCCTGCGGCAGGTTTAACGTTGCGGCGCATCTTGCCGTTGCATGCTCCAACTTCAAAACTGCCGTCATCCTGGATTCCGATTACTTCTGAAATCTGGGCGATCTTCAGGCTTGCTGCAATCCTCGGCGCCAGATCCCAGCCGTATGATGAGTGCAGGAATACGATGTAGTCAGGGTTCTCTTTCTGCACAGTTTCAAGAATCAGTTTTTTATGCAGGTCGGGGTTGTATTCACCGCAGGTGGCTGCATCGGCGAGGTAGAGTGTACCGTTGCAGACCGGCAGCTGGCTTTCATCCCCCACCAGCAGCATGGCGGTTTCGGCCCCCAGCTTTTCGGCAAACCCAGGCAGTTCGTACGTTGATTCGAGTAGTTTTCCTTCGCGGTATTCACCGATTAATAATGTTTTCATAATGGTCTCCTATCTCAACACCGCAGTTTTGTCTTTGAGTATCGCTATCACCTTCTCCACCAGATCCGCAACATCACCTTCAAGTACGATTCCGCCACCTTTTTTTGCCGGAGGGTGGAAACTGACAGTAGCTGCAAGAGCTTCCTCTCTGAGAATATCGGCGACCGGAATGACGACAATTTCTTTTCTCTTGGCTTTCATAATGTTGGGGAGGGTCGGATAGCGTGGAGTATTAAGTCCCAGTTGACAGGTAACAAGAGCAGGAATTTTCAGCTTTACTACTCCCTTGATGCCCCCTTCCAGTTCCCGTTTGGCGGTGATAGCGCCGTTGTCGTAGTCGAAACCGACTATTGTCGTAGTACAGGCAAAGCCGAGTTGTTCGGCAATTGTGACGCCGACCTGGGCCGAGCCACGATCCTGCGACTGCATACCGGTGAAGATGATTTCAAAACCTTTGTCTTTTGAATATGCCGCTATGATTGAGGCAATTTGCCATGGATCCTTGCCGGATGCGGCCGGATCCTGAATATGAGCGGCGTTGTCGCATCCCATGGCGAGGGCTTTTTTGATCGTTTCGACAACGCGGTCAGGCCCGATCGAGATGACGGTCAGTTCCGTTCCTTCACCCAGCTTTTCGCGTAGCTGCACAGCCTGTTCCACCGCATATTCGTCATATTCATTCATGCGGAACGCGAGGTCGGTTTCGTTGTACCAGACACCAGCAGCGTCCGGTTTGAAGCGGGACTCCAGGTCAGGGACCTGTTTGATACAGACAAGAAGTTTCATATATACCCCCTATAAATTCTTTTGAAACACTCCGTGTTATTGTTGCCTTATGCCGTTATCCGTTCTGCCACGATTTCCGCGAGGTCCCTGACTTTAATCTGCTCTTCCGCCCCGCCGGTTTTGATACCGTCCTCGAACATGGTCAGGCAGAAGGGACAGTTGGATACCAGCAGCGGCGTACCGGTGTCGACCGCCATTTTGATCCTGGCTTCGCTGATTTTACTTCCGAGCTTCTCTTCCGCTATAATGCGGCCGCCGCCTGCGCCGCAGCAAAAACTGTCGTAGCCGTTTTTGTCCATCTCGGTGATTGATCCGCCAGCCTGCAGGAGGATATTGCGGGGCTGCTCGATTATGTCCATGTAGCGGCCGATGTAGCAGGAATCGTGATAAGTGAAGCTGAACGGTTCCGGCGTCAGCTTGAGTCTGTTGGTGTCCATCAGGGTGTTAATGTAAGTGCTGTAGTGTTCGACCGGGATGTCCAGGCCGAGGTCTTTGTAGTCGCGTGCCAGGGTGTTGAAGCAGTGCGGACAGGTGGTGACTATTTTTTTGACGTTGTAGGCTTTGATCAGTTCGATGTTTTCGTTGGCGGTCATCTGGTACAGGTATTCATTACCCAGTTTTCTGACCGGTTCACCGCAGCACTTTTCTTCCTTGCCGAGGATACCGACTTTTACCCCGGCAGCATTACAAATCGTTATGAAGTTTCTGGCGATTGTCTGGTTCCGTTTGTCGAAGGAAGCGTAGCAGCCGACGAAGTAGAGGATATCCACATCAGCATCCTGTTCCATCACAGAGAGCTGCAATCCGTCCGCCCAGTCACCCCGTGCGGCGTAAGCGAGACCAAAGGGGTTCCCGTTGACTTCGATATTGCTGACGGCGGTGCGAACTTCATCACCGGGGAATGCCCCCTCCATCAGCGTCAGGTTGCGTCTCATCTCGATGATTTTGTTGACGTGTTCGATATTGGCCGGGCAGATATTCTGGCAGGCGCGGCAGGTGGTGCAGGACCAGAGTGCCTCCTGGCTGACTGTTTCGATCAGGTTGCCGCCGGGATTGCCATCGGCCAGCTCGCCAATCTGTTTGACTATTTTCATCGGGGAAAGCGGTTTGTCGGTGGCATATGCCGGACAGCGGTCCTGACAGCGTTTGCAGGAGGTGCAGGCGTCGGCGTCAAAAATATCTTTCCAGGTCAGATCCTGTATGGTGACAGCGCCGAATTGTTCGATGGTGTCGTCTTCCATGTTGATGGTGGCAATGCTCCCTTTCGGTTCAAATGGGGCTAGAAAGGCATTGGCACTGGTGGTGAATATATGGCGCAGTTTGGTATAGGGGATAGCGCAGAAGAAGCCGAGCACCAGTACGAAGTGGAGCCACCAGAGGATTTTGTGAGTAACGAGCAGGGCGCCGACCGTCAGCGGGCTAAAGAGCTGCCCGACCAGCAGACCAGCGGGAGAGTAGCGAGCCAACGCCGGGTTCTGCTGGATTTCGGTGGCGGCCATACGCACACCTTCAATCAGGAACCCGGTGACCAGGATCGCGAAGAGCAGTTGCAGTACGATGTAGTCATCGCGTACGATTTCCAGTCCTTTGGGCTTGGTGATAAAACGGCGAATGAAGAGACCGGCCAGCATAATGATGGCGAGGATGCCTGCAACATCCAGCAGCAGTGAGAATGCTTTGTAGAATTCTCCTGAGAGGAGGTTTACGTCCAGAACCGGGGTAAAAAAGTCAGCCTGGATCATGACCAGCATCGTGCCGACAAAGAGTATCAGGAAGCTCCAGAAGAATATGGCGTGGAATATGCCGCCGTCGGTGACCCGGTAGATTTTTGTCTGGCCGAATACTTCGTCAATCATCCGCTTGACTCGTTCATCGAAGTGATCAAAACGGTTGAGCGCTTTGCCCTGGCGCCAGACAGGCAAACGTTGCCAAAAGCCCCAGACCATTACCCCGATGGCGGCAAAGGCAAGTACATACATCGGCATGACTACGCCGTGGCCGATGTTCCAGTAAATTTGACGGGTAGCTTCCATAGTTGGCCTCGAACGTGAATTAATAGAACATGCTTTCTGTTTACTTTAACTTGACGTTCATGTCAAGTAGAAAAACCCCTTTCATTCAATGGAGCAGGTTATAATAAATACAAACAAAAGTAAGTCACCGTGATCGACTCCAGGTGACGTTTCAGAAAAGCATCAGGTGTAATATACCACGAATCAATATCCCTGCCGCCGCCCCGGCTATTGCCGGCCGGACGACAGATGCAGACCTGGCGCCTGCGGAAATCAGTACCGCAACCCCGACCAGGTCGCATGGGTTGGTGAGAAAGCCTGCCATACGGTTAAGTTCCATGGTGGTTATGGCGCCCTCCTTCAGCAGATTAAGGGTAACCCCCATCATGGCTGTACCGCCTGCCAGATATTTGGTGGCCAGTGGCAATACAGCGACAGCCGGGAAACCGATCATAGCGAAAAGTGGTGATAACGCCGTCTCAACGAGAGCAATAGTGCCGGTGCTTTTGAGGACGTTTACCAGGAAAATTGCCAGAATTAAAATCGGGATAGCACCGAGGATGACCTGAACAGCTTCCTGGCCACCGACAATCATCAGGTTGAGAGTTGTACTCTTGCGCTGTTTACCAACGGCGACAACAAAAGGCTCGACAGAGGGACCTTCATCACCCACCGAGCGGGCAAACAGGTAATAGGTCAGGGCTGCCGCAGCCAGTCCACCTACAAGCGAGGTCAACATAATAACGCCAAGATTCAGACCCACCGCCACCATGGGAAAAACCACGTTTGCCTGAGACATTGTGAAGATCATGGCCAGTGTTGCAGCAATCCGCCGCCTGGAGGTGCCATCCTTCTCCATTATCGCCAGAGTGGCAAGCGGTGCGGCAAAGCTGACAAACAGCAATTGCACAATGGCAAATGCACCGGCGCCGGGAACACCGAAAATCCGCAGCACCGGCTGCACAATCCGTGCGATCAGCGCCAGAATGCCTCTCGCTTCAACGACCTTCATCAGCGCCATCATGATTACCAACACCGGTAGCAGCACATACAGCGCCAGTTCCAGCGCGGTTCTCCCCGATAGCAGCACGATCTTAATAAACTCTTCCAAGCCTCAGCCCTTTAAAATACAAAAATCATGATTTTTTGGTCTTGGGAATAAAAATTTCATCCGGGTCCAGCAGTTCATGGATGAGACGTAGTTCCTCTTTGGTGGGGAGTTCCGTCGCACCTTTTACCCGTGAAATATCCAGATCAAATTGGCACTGAGTTTTTATTTCATCAGGCGTGCTACCGGAATGATACGTGTCAAGATACATGTGGCCATCTTGCTCGTCAAAGCGGAATACCCCAAGAGTGCTTATGATTGCAGATGGTCCGCCACGGTAAGCGGCACCGTAAAGTTCACGCCGATGGACAAATTCACCGCCTGGCCATTTTTTTACCCGCCATCCCGGGCTGGTGATGTAGCTGACATTTTCGACAAAACGGCGCTTCTCATGCACCATAATGAATACTGTGCGTTTAGCAAAGGAGTTTATATCCGGGTTGCCGCCGCTACCGGTTAAACGGAGCTCGGGGTCCAAATAATCGCCAATGCAGGTTGTGTTGACGTTGCCATACTGATCAACCTCAGCCCCGCCAAGAAAGCCCATGTCAACATATCCCCGCTGGGCGATGCTGAAGGCATCGTACAGGCCTGAGGCTCGTGATGCCCCCATCTCACAGCGGGCATCTCCAACGGAAGTCGGAATTTCCGGTGGCCTGCCGTCAAGGGTGCCAGCCTCAAAAATCAGTTTCAGGTTTGGCGCATGGGTCTGCTGTGCCAGCATGATGGCGACCATCGGCAAACCGGTGCCGGCAAAGACGACTTCATTATCCTTAACCTCGTGTGCCGCGGCACAACAGAGCAAATCTGCCAGGCCGTACTCTTCAGGCGATGCGTAGTTACTCATTTCAGTTTCCTCCCTTCTTTTCACGGGGACTGTAGTTCATGGCGGTATTGGCACGGAGTTTCAACATCCTTGGCCAGCCCAGCTTTTCCAGATAGCTGATATGGTCAAGCCCGTGAATCCACTCTTTGGCAAAGGCGTCATACCCTTCCTGCGTCCGTGTCGTTGCGTAAAAATTCTTCAGGAACGCGCCGTCAACATCGTAGCGCCCGAACATTCCGGTCGGATGTGCGCCGAAAGGACACTCAACGATATGATCCACTTCGAAGCTGGCGATGGTATTCTGGTCGGCGTTGCGCCGCAGATACTCTTCCGGGACGATCTCTTCAGCCATGACTATCGTAATATCAGCCGCCCTGGCCACTTCCGGATCAGAGTAATACTGGCCGTTAACCCGCACGGTACCTTCTTCACCGACCTGCTGAACGCACAGTACCGCGATATCAACCTTGGCCGCCGGGACCAGCACCTGGGAGCCGGCGCCATAAAAAGGATCTTCGGTAAACTGATATTTGAGTTTTGCGATACGCTTGCCGTCCCGCAGTCCGGCGCGCCCCAGCATATCGTATTCAGGATTATGGATGTCGGTTCCCAGTGAGGTTTGTGTGATCGCGTACGGTGATCCGCTGGCGGCAGCGGTAAAACGGAACAGCATCTCGGCATGACTGTAATCTTCGACAATAATCTTTTTTTCTGCGACCTTGCGCGACAGATTGGCGCCATATTTACCGTATAACTCATGGCCGACCCAGCACGATTCCCAGATATCGACACAGCCGGCTCCAACCAGGAATTCTGTTTGAGAGCCACCATTCACCTCGATCAGGTGCAGATTTTTTCGATGCTGGCGAATCAGCTCAAAGATAATTGCCATCGGACGACGCCAGATGGTAAAACCGGAAAAGGTGAGACTGGAGCCGTCCTTGATTATTTCGGCGGCTTGCTGCAGTGTGATGCGTTTACCGTTGCTCATACCGGCCTCCTTATTTTATTAGTTGAGATTTCTCAGTATTTCACGTGATATGATCAACCGCTGAATCTCGCTGGTACCTTCATATATTGTGGTAATACGCGCATCCCTCGTGTAACGCTCAATGGGGAAATCCCTGGTATATCCATAACCGCCAAGCATTTGCATAGCCTTATAGCAGGCCTTGTTTGCCGCTTCAGTGGCGAACAGTTTTGCCATGGAAGCTTCCTTTGCAAACGTTTTCCCCGAATCCTTCCGGTACGAAGCACTCATTAAAAGCAGCCGGGCAGCTTCAAGCTCGGTGTACGTATCGGCGATCATCCATTGAAGTGCCTGAAAATTACTTATTTTCTGTCCAAACTGGCTCCGCTCTGTGGTGTAACGTGTGGCATAATCCATGGCAGCCAAACCTACCCCAAGGCCAAGGGAGCCTATTCCGATCCGGCCGCCGGCCAGTTCAGCCACAGCAATCCTGAAGCCGTCGTTCAGTTTTCCCATTAGGGCCGAAGCTGGAACTCGGCAGTCTTCAAAAACTAACTCATTAGTGGCGGAAGCGTGTTGCCCCATCTTCTGTTCTTCCTTGCCGATAACAAGACCGGGGGTTCCGGCCTCAACCAGAAAACAACTGATCCCCTTGCCTTTTTTTGCTTCTTTGTCCGTTACCGCCCAAACAACAAAAACACCTGCATATGGGGCACTTGAGATGTACAGCTTCGAACCGTTGATGACGTAATGGTCACCGTCAAGAACTGCCTGAGTGATCATACCGGAGGGATCTGAACCAGCGCAGTTTTCCGTCAGACCAAAACTGCCTGCTGCATATTCACCTGAACAGATTCTGGGGATATAGGTTTTCTTCTGTTCTTCTGTTCCTACCGACTGAATAACCTCACAGACCATGTTATTAACCGACACGGTGACCGCAGTTGAGGCACAGGCGCGGGCTATCTCCGTCATTGCAACGCTGAAGGCAATGGTTCCGGCTTCAGCTCCTCCATATTGCTCCTTGACATTCAGCCCCATAAAACCGAGTTCAGCCAGTTTTTTCAGATTTTTCAGCAGAGTTTCCCGATCCTTTTCCTGATCAAGTTTTGCAGCCACCGGTTCCAGTTCCACTCTGGCAAAATCCCGGGCAGTATCCTGAATCAATTTTTGTTCTTCCGTCAGTTCCAAATACATGTACACCTCCTTAGCAGTTATGGTTCAGGTACGATGCTGAACATTGACTAACCCAATGTAATTACAGTTCCACCCCGTGAGTGGCCGGACGTGGGAGAAAAAGCGCAAAAACCATGGCAGATCCGATTAGCAGGGCTGCCAGCAGGTAGGCACCCGTAAAGCTTCCGGTTGCCTTGCCGATGATTCCGGCAATGGTCGGGCCGACGGTCTGGCCGGCGGCAAAAAAGATCGTGATTGTGGAAAACGCGGATGCGGCACGATGCACCCCCAGGTACTCTCCCACAGAGGCAGCCATGATAGCCGGGATAGAGAAAACAGCTGACCCGAAGAGGAAGACCGAAATCATCATCCACTGGCTTTCAGGTTTAATGCCGGCCAGCAGGTATGCGCTGCCCTGGACGGCAAATGCCAAAGACAACCCGTACTTGCGACCGATTCGATCAGAAAGTGTGCCGAAAATAACTCCTGAAAAAAGGCTGAAAATGCCTATCCACGACCAGTACATACCGGCTCTGGCTTCGCTAAAACCGTATTCACGCACCAGCGTTGTGACGATAAATGTTCCATAGACCATAAAGGTGGAGCCAAAGGCCATATAGAGCAGACCCAGCCGGAGCAGAATTGCTCCGTCACCCTTATGCTCCCGGGGGATCATTTGTTCACAGGAGATCACAGGCGCCTGTCCGAAAGGCTCCAGACCGATATCCGAAGGTTGGTTCCTCACCAGCCATGCCGCTATAACCGTTACCAGCACACAAAATAAACTGAGCAGCTGCCATCCGACACGCCAGCCATCGGCACCGAATCTTTGATTGAGGAACGGCACCAATACACCCGCAAGAACAATCGCGGCCCCCATACCACCAACAAGGATACCTGCAGCTTTGCCGCGCTGGTCGCTCCGGAACCAGTAGCTGATAAGCACAAAGGTGGGAATATTGGCAAAACCGCTACCGATACCGACCATAAAGTAAAGGACTAAAGGCATGGTAAAACCGTAGCTGGCACTCATACCGAACAGCGACAGGCTGATAATGACAAGTCCGCCAAAAATCACCAGCCGGGGTTTGAAACGCCTGATAAGGCGGGGAGCCAGGATGACTGACAACAGATAACCGCAGAAGTTGGCAGTACCGATGAACCCCATTTTGTCATAGGTGAGATTAAGTCCGGACTGCATGGAGGGGATCAACATCGTGTAGGCATAACGGGCCAGACCGACGCAGGCGAATATCGTAAGAAAACCGACTCCGACAATGATCCAGCCATAGTGAAGCGATGATTGGGTTTGATGATTTTGTGTGACCATGCCTTTTTCTGCTGAATTGTTCACGCAGGTATCTCTCCGGGAAAATCCATCTCTTATCGGGCTCCAGCGCTGCCACCGGATTTTTACTTTTCTATACCAACCCTGGCCTGCACTCCCTGCTGGTAATAGTGCTTGATCTCACACATCTCCGTAACCAGATCGGCTGCTGCAATCACCCGTTCGTCGGCGTTGCGCCCGGTTAATATAAGCTCAATATTGCCCGGTTTATCGCCTATTAAACGGAGTATGTCATCAACGGTAATCACTCCAAACCAGGCAGCTCCGTTGATCTCATCAAGGATAACCAGATCATACTCACCGCCTGTCAGAGCCTTGGCGGCTAACTCCAAAGCCTCCCGCGCAATGCGGATATCTTCAGGATGGAGATTGTCCCTGAAAATCCAGCCATCCCTTCCGGTCTGGTGAATTGTCAGCAGTGGAGCCAGTTTTTGAGCCGCCAGATGTTCGCCATACTCTCCGCCGCCTTTGATAAACTGGATCATGCAGACCCGCAGACCACGCCCGACAGCTCGCAATGCCAGACCTAACGATGCCGTGGTTTTCCCTTTACCATCACCGGTATAGACCTGGACTAAACCCTGCTCAAGATGCACAAATTCCCCCTGCTTTTACAGCCGTGACAAACAAGAACTAAAAATCTCCAGAAGATAGATGCAATAAAGTATTTGTTACGAAAGCAGCAGCTTTGAAATCACCACCCGCTGCACCTCATTGGTGCCTTCGTAGATCTCGGTGATCTTTGCATCACGGTACATCCGCTCGACTTCGTAATCGCAGATGAAGCCGTAGCCGCCGTGAATCTGCACCGCTTCCTTGGTGACGTAGGTTGCTGCCTCGGAGGCGAGCATCTTGCACATGGCGGACTCCATGGTGTAATTCAAATGGGCATCCTTCATCCAGGCGGCCTTGTAGGTCATCAGCTTGCTGGTTTCTATCCGGGCATACATGTCTGCCAGTTTGAACTGGATGGCCTGCAGTTCGCTGATGGTTTTGCCGAACTGCTTGCGCTCTTTTGAATAGGCCAATGCACGTTCGAAGGCGCCTTCGGCGATGCCGAGGGCCTGTGAGGCGATGCCGATTCTGCCGCCATTCAGGGTGTCCATAGCGATCTTGAACCCCTGCCCTTCCAGACCGAGCAGGTTTTCCGCAGGAATGCGCACGTCATCCAGGGCGAAGGCGGTTGTATAGGTGCCGCGAATCCCCATCTTGTTTTCATGTTTCAGCACGACAACGCCGGGAGATTGCAGGTCTATGATAAAGGCGGAAACGCCCTTGTGTTTGAGTGATTTGTCGTGGGTGGCAAACAGCACGCCGGTCCCCAGATAGCCGCCGTTGGTGATAAATATCTTGGAGCCGTTGATGATGTATTCATCGCCCTCTTTTTTGTAGCTGGTGGTGATGGCGCCGGCGTCACTCCCGGCATCCGGTTCGGTCAGCAGGATGCAGCCGATTTTTTCTCCTGTATTCAAGGCGGGCAGCCACTTCTTTTTCTGTTCTTCGGTGCCGAAAGTGTCAATCGGCCCGCTGGCCAGGGAGGTGTGGGCGGAAATCAGCACACCACTTGAACCGCAGGCTTTTGAAACTTCTTCAATGACGATGGCATATGAAAGCATGTCCAGTCCTGCGCCGCCATATTCCTCTGGCAGATAACTGCCGAGATAGCCCATTTCACCCATCTTGCGTACCAGCGCATCGGGAATCATATGCTCTTCGTCTGTTTTCATGGCGATCGGTTTGATCTCTTTGTTGACAAAATCCCGTACCGACTCTTGAAGTACCTTGTGATCCTGACTAAGTTCGAAATTCATTGTTTACCCCTCCGAAATGAGATTTTTTATAACCATTCAAACTTTTATTTACCTTTGAATTCAGCACTGCGCTTTTCGAGAAAAGCTCCCATCCCCTCGCGCTGGTCGCCGGTCGCAAACAGCACACCAAACAGGGAGGCTTCATAGCGGAAGCCATCTTCCTTTGTCATGTTAAGTCCGCTGGCAATGGCATCCTTGGCATACGCAACCCCAAGCGGCCCTTTGGCGGCTATTTCCCGTGCGGTTTCCAGCGCCTTTGGCAGCAGCTCTTCCGGTGAGAACAGTTCGTTGACTATTCCCCATGCATGAGCTTTTGCAGCGGTTATGATGCGCCCGGAAAATACCAGTTCTTTGGCCCTGTTCGGGCCGATCAGCCGCGCAAGATTTTGTGTCCCTCCAAATCCGGGGATGACACCCAAGCCGACCTCGGGAAAACCGAATTTTGCTTTTTCCGAGGCGTAGATAAAGTCGCAGGCCAGTGCCAGCTCCAGGCCACCGCCAAGCGCATACCCGTTGACGGCGGCGATGACCGGTTTGTGCATCCTGTTTATCAGCAGCATTACCCGTTGCCCTCTGCGGGCAAAATCTTGAGCCTCAAAAGAGGATAGTTCGGACATCTCTTTGATATCGGCCCCGGCGACGAAGGCCTTTTCTCCGGCACCGGTCAGCACAACCCCCTTGACCGTTTCATCAAGGTCGAGCTCGTAGAAAGCACATTCCAGTTCCGCTATCACCGAGCTGTTAAGAGAGTTCAGCGCCTCGCGGCGGTTGATCGTCAGGGTCGTTATGCCGTCGTTGGTTTCAAGCAGCAGGTTTTTAAATTCCATAATTTTCTCCTGTAAGGTAAAGAGCTTAACGGCAAATCCCCCCTAACCCCCCTTTCTTAAAGGGGGGAACTTTAAAACCTCCATTT
>JAFLLC010000061.1:12086-37415 GCA_019162745.1 Deltaproteobacteria bacterium
ACTTAAAAGGGGCGGACTTTAAAACCTCCATTTCACTTAAAGGGGTTTAAGCCTCCCCCTTTATGAAAGGGGGACTGAGGGGGATTTCTTTTGAATTTAGTACGTATAAAATCCTCTTCCCGATTTGCGCCCCATATATCCGGCATTGACCATTTTGACCAGCAGCGGGCAGGGGCGATATTTGGGATCCTTGAAGCCGTCATAAAGGACGTTGGCGATCGCCAGCACCGTGTCGAGTCCGATGAAATCGGCCAGAGTCAGCGGTCCCATCGGTTGATTGGTGCCGAGTTTCATCCCTTTGTCGATATCTTCGGCAGTGGCAATCCCCTCATACAGCGTGAAGACAGCTTCGTTTATCATCGGTATCAGAATCCGGTTGACGATAAAACCGGGGTAATCCTGGGATACCGCCATCTCTTTTTCGAGTTTAGCGACCAACCCGGAGGTCAGATCGAAGGTTTCATCGCTGGTGGCATGGCCACAAATTATCTCAACCAATTTCATGACCGGCACCGGATTCATGAAGTGCATGCCGATGACCTTGTC
Source organism: Deltaproteobacteria bacterium (assembly GCA_019162745.1). Classification (GTDB taxonomy): domain Bacteria; phylum Desulfobacterota; class Desulfuromonadia; order Geobacterales; family Pseudopelobacteraceae; genus JACRCG01. Next base: position 12,633 of record JAFLLC010000061.1, read on the forward strand.
GGGGCGACCGGTAACCGAGGCGATCTTGGTTATTGGTATTGAGGACGTGTTTGTTGCGAGGATCGCGCCGGCTTTTACGATACCATCAAGCTTGCGGAAGATCTCCAGCTTGAGCGGTTCATGCTCGGTAACCGCTTCAACGGCAAAGTCAACATCCGCCAGGCCGTTCATGTCCTGAGTGGCTGCGATCCGCCCGAGCGTTTCTGCCACCAGCGCCTCCGGAATCGCCCCTTTCTTTGCCTGCCGCTCCAGATTCTGCTTTATGGTGGCGAGCGCTTTGTCCAATTGAGCCCGGGCAATATCGAACAGAACCACCTGATAGCCGTACTGCGCGAATACATGGGCAATGCCGTTACCCATCTGCCCTGCCCCGAGAACTCCGATTGTTGTAATCATCCCCGCCTCCCTAAACTCGTTCAAATATTACCGCCACAGCTTCGCCGCCACCGATGCAAAGCGTGGCAAGGCCGTAGCGCAAATTACGTTTATGCAGCTCACGTATCACCGTCAAGGCCAGACGGGCGCCACTGGCACCGATCGGATGGCCGATGGCGCAGGCGCCGCCATTGACATTGACCTTGGCCGGATCGAGTTTCAGCTCTTTGATCGCGATCAGCGTGACCGAAGCAAACGCTTCGTTTATCTCGAACAGGTCGATGTCTCCAACGTTCAGGCCGGCCCTGGCGCAGACAGCCTGAATGGCTGAAACCGGGGCTTCGGGGAAATAGTCAGGATGGAGGCTGCTGGTGGCTGAAGCGACGATGCGGGCTTTTGCGGTAAGATTATGTTTTTTTACCGCATCAGCGCCGGCCAGGAGCAGCAGTGCGGCACCGTCATTAATGGATGAGGCGTTGCCGGCGGTGATACTACCCTCTTTCTTGAAAACCGGCTTCAGCTTGGCAAGCTTCTCGATATCACCCTTGAACGGTTCTTCGTCGTCAGAAACGACCGTATCAACACCGCGAACACTCTTGACCACCGGTGCTATTTCGTCTTTGAAGATCCCGTCCCTTACCGCCGCCTGGGCAAGCCGATACGAACGGATGGCCAGGTCATCCTGAACTTCACGGCTCAAGCCGTTGCGCTCGACACTGGCCTCGCCAATTTCACCCATATGTCGACCGGTATACGGGTCCTGAAGACCATCATGGATCATCATGTCAAATATTTCGCCATTCCCCATGCGAAAACCGGTACGAGCCTTTTTTAGGAAAAAGGGTGCCAGGGACATGTTTTCCATGCCGCCGGCCAGCACCACATCGGCATTGCCAAGCTGTATCGAGTCACTTCCGAGCATTATGGCCTTAAGACCGCTGCCGCAGACCTTGTTGATCGTCATGGCGGGAACCGTATCAGGCAAACCGGCAAAGCGCATCGCCTGGCGCGCCGGCGCTTGGCCGCAACCGCCGCTCAATACCTGCCCCAGGATAACCTCACTCACCGCTTCCGCCGGCAGAGAATTCCGGTTCAGGAGTCCTTTTATTACCGTGGCGGCTAACTGCGGGGCGGCAACATCTGCCAGCACTCCGCCGAATGAGCCAAACGGCGTCCTCATGCCGTCGATAACATAAACTTCTTCTTTCATATTTACGCCTCCGAGTCTGTTTTGATGTTGCGGACCATACATCCACTTTACGTTCATGTCAATGATATTTATAACGCAATTATATAGTTTTGTTTTCGGTAAAATGTCCGTTATATGGCTGACATAAACAGGTCGAACAGAATTGGGAAATAGTCGGTACAGCAGAGCATAATCGGCACTGCCGGTTTAGGGCAGCGGTTATAAAAAAGTTATCTGATCATCAATTGCGGTTATCTTTTCGCCGCCACCGCCCGACACAACAAAGGTATTTTCGATGCCGATGACCCCTTTGTCGAGGAAGACAAACTTTGGTTCTATCGCAATCGTCTGGCCGGCCTGCAGCGGCATCTTGAAACCTTGGGCCAGCACCGGGAATTCATCCAGCTCAAGACCGACACCATGTCCAACAAAGCGGGCCTGTTCACCCGGCATTCCCATGAAATGGGCGCCGAGACCAGCTTTATCGGCAATTTCAACCGCCTGCTTAAACAGTTCTTCACAGATCGCACCCGGTTTTAAGGCTTTCTGCAGATGCGCCTGAATCTTCAGTGACACGTCAAAAGCTCTCTGCAGTTCCGGATCAAGCGTTCCAATTACAAAAATACGCGTCATATCGGTGATATAGCCATTAAACACGCCGGTGTAATCGAGAAAAATCGGTTCATTGCGTCCGATAATCTGCGTTGATGCGCCCTGAGGGGAGGCATTGGAGAGCCCGCGACCGGTAACGGCGCCATCGAAGAAACCGTAGGAAGCGGCACCAGCCGAAAGAGCCAATCCCATGAAGAGCTCCTGATTGAAGGCCCTCATCCGGATGTACCCTTCATTACCGGCGACGCGGAGCCGATGTTCGAATTCTGCCGCCAGATCGAGCTCACGCATACCCTCTTTAAGAAACTGCGGCACCTGTTTGAAAACCGAGCAGAGACTGGTGGCTGAAACACGGAGCTGTTCCAGCTCAAACTCTGACTTGACCGAACGGACTTCACGATTTGCTGCGGAGATATCGACAAACTCCCGTCCTGGCAATATTTTTGTGTAGTAATTAAGCTGTTGAACCGGTGCAACGTCGAAGGTAAAACCGATCTTCTGCACTTGCTCTCCGATCAGTGAGGAAAATTCTTTACTTGACGGGAATGGCCTTATATCGGTCAGGACGCTTTCGACCCTGGCGCGGGACAGGCTCTTGCGTACCATCAGGATCGGTTCGCCGACTGCCGGTATCCAGAGAGTAGAGTTCTGACGTGTCCCGGAAAAATAGTAGACATCAATCGGGAAAATGAACAGCGCGCCGTCAACCCCCTTGGTCTGGAGTTGTGCCTGCATGGCCGTTAATCTTTGCATTGCCTCTCTATACGTCAGCATAAATATGTCTCCGTCCTATGGGAAAGTTGTTAAGGCCAGTGGTTTCAGCACCAGAAAGCGCCAGCACTGCATGTTTTTCCATGATGAGGCAAGTCGGGCCGCCTCCAGTAGCTGCTCAATCTTATCCAGTTCAACCGGTGTGTCCTTGTATTTACTGATACTACGGTGATTACTGATACCTGAAAAATATCCATTATCATTTCTCCATAATATCATTACAAAACTAGCGGCAACTGACTAACGCGTAATATTATCCAAATAATTTGGCCGGAGGATGTGTTACCTCCGGCCATAAAAGGAGCACAAATGGCAGTATGCGCTCTTACAACACCTGAGATATTAACAATAAATTTATTTTAGAATTCGCATAAAGAAGCACACAGTCACTTACCTGTTTTTCCAGATCGGCTTCCGTTTTCCCACAAAGGCGGCAACCCCTTCAACGGCATCTTCAGTCGCTGCCAGGGAGGAGAAAATGTCATCCATGACATCCAGCGCCTGCTGTTGGGGAAGATCCGGGAGACGATTCAGTCCTTCCTTACCGTTCCTCAGCGCAATCGGACTCTTTGACGCCAGTTTGTTGGCAAGCTCCAGAGTTGCGGCTGCCAGTTCCTCTTCCGGCACAACCTTGTTGACCAGCCCCAGCCTCTCAGCCTCGGCAGCACTGATCATGTCCCCGGTCAAGACCATTTCCAGAACCTTTTTACGCCCCAGGCTTTGTATCATCGGTGCGGCCGGTCCCAGGCAGATAAGGCCGACGTTAATGGCGGTGGTACCGAAAACGGCAGTTTCGGCAGCTACGGTCAGGTCACAGCCGATCGCCAGCCCGGCGCCGTTCGCCAGTGCGTAGCCATGTACCGAGGCGATGGTCACCTTCTTCATGCGTGTAAGGGTGCCGTAGAATGCATCGATCTGGTACAGGAAATCACGGGCCTCCTGCTGTGTTCTGGGAGGAAACTGGTCCAGACCAATACCGGTGCAGAAATTCTTGCCGGCGGCATCGACAACCACAACCAGTACATCTGGGTCGTTTTCCATTTGCTTGAGCGCTGCATCAAGCTGATTGGCAAAGGGAATATTAAAGGTGTTCATCGCTTCGGGGCGATTCAGGGTAATCCAGCCGATACGTCCCTCTTTTCTGGTCTTGATCAGTTCATTTTGCATGACATTCTCCTCTATTTAAGTAGTTTTTATACAATCATTGGAATTGATCTTTTTTTACATGTTTCTCCGGTAACGACCACCCACCTCAAACAGCGCCTGGGTAATCTGACCGAGCGAGGCGTATTTAACGGTTTCCATCATCTCGGCAAAGACGTTATCACCGGCAATAGTAACCGCCTTCAGACGCTCCAGCGCCTCCGGCGCTTTTTCATGATGCTTTGCGTGGAACGCCCGCAGATTGGCTATCTGCTGTTCTTTCTCTTCAATGGTTGCGCGGGCAAGTTCGCCCGGGATGTTATAGCCCTCTTCATCCGCATGGGGACTTAAGAAGGTATTCACGCCTATAATCGGCAGTTCACCGTTATGTTTTTTATGCTCGTACAGCATCGATTCGTCCTGAATCCTGCTGCGCTGATACTGGGTTTCCATAGCACTCAGTACGCCGCCGCGATGATCAATCCGCTCGAACTCCACCATGACCGCCTCTTCGACCAGATCGGTCAGCTCTTCAATGATAAATGATCCCTGGATCGAATTTTCATTCTTTACCAGGCCGAATTCCTTGGTGATAATCATCTGGATCGCCATGGCGCGCCGCACCGACTCTTCCGTCGGAGTGGTGACCGCCTCGTCGTAGGCGTTGGTGTGCAGCGAGTTGCAGTTGTCGTAAACTGCAACCAACGCCTGCAATGTGGTGCGGATGTCGTTGAACGCCATCTCCTGGGCATGCAGTGAACGTCCCGAAGTCTGGATATGATACTTCAGCTTTTGACTCCGCTCGTTGGCGCCATACTTTTCGCGCATCGTCACAGCCCAGATCCGCCTGGCCACCCTGCCGATGACCGAATATTCCGGGTCAAGGCCGTTACTGAAGAAGAATGAGAGACTGGGAGCCAGTTCATCAATATGCATGCCCCGTGACAGGTAATATTCAACATAGGTAAACCCGTTTGACATGGTCAGGGCCAGCTGGGTAATCGGGTTGGCGCCGGCCTCTGCGATATGATAGCCGCTGATTGATACGGAGTAATAGTTTCGCACGTTGTTATCGATGAAATACTGCTGGAGATCTCCCATCATCTTCAGGGACGAGTCAATCGAGAATAGGCAGGTATTCTGTCCCTGGTCTTCCTTGAGAATATCGGCCTGTACGGTCCCCCTAACGTTTTGCAGCGTATCGGCCTTGATCTTCTGATATTCATTGTCATCCGGCTTGCGCCCCTGTTGTGTGACAAAGGATTCAACCTGCTGATCAATGGCGACATTGAAAAACATGGCCAGCATCGCCGGCGCCGGGCCATTGATGGTCATGGAGACACTGGTAGAGGGAGCGCAGAGATCAAAACCGGCAAAAAGCTTTTTCAGATCCTCGACAGTACAGATTGAGACCCCGCTTTCGCCCACCTTGCCATAGATGTCCGGCGGGTAGTCGGGATCGGCGCCGTAGAGGGTGACGCTGTCAAATGCGGTTGACAGCCGCTTGGCGCCGTCGTCCTGACAAAGATAGTGAAAACGCCTGTTGGTCCGTTCCGGACTCCCTTCTCCGGCGAACTGGCGCTTGGGGTCTTCTTCGACCCGCTTGAACGGAAATACACCGGCGGTATACGGGAAAAAACCGGGCAGGTTCTCCCGCATGATCCAGCTGAGGATGTCGCCCCAATCATTGAAATCGGGGGCACAGACCCTGGGGATCCGGGTACCGGAAAGCGTGGTGCTGTATAACTCGGTCCGGATCTCCTTGTCACGTACCTTGGTGACCAGTGCCTCCTGGCGGTAGGACCGCTTGAGCTCTTCCCAGCAACCCAACAGTTGCCGTGGTTCTTCATGGAACTTTTGATCGCAGGTACGGATCAGACACGCCACCTCCGCCGCCGCTGCCGAATCTTCTTCCAGCATGGCGAGTGTTGCCTTCAGCTGATAGAGCGACCTGGCTACCTTGCTCTGCTGGTCAGCTGTCTTGCGATAGCCACGCACGGTTTGTACTATCTCTCCCAAATAATGAATCCGGTCCACCGGGATAATCGTTTTCGCCAGGCTGTCACGCTTGTCTATTTTCAGCTTTGATTCCCAGCCGAGCCCCTTATTCTCGTTAAGCTTGGCGAGCAGCGCCAGATACAGCACCGACATGCCGGGATCATTAAACTGGGATGCGATGGTGCCATAGACCGGGACCTGATCATCCGGCACGTCAAACAGCACCCGATTGCGACGGTACTGCTTCTTGACATTTCTGAGAGCGTCCTCGGATCCTTTACGGTCAAACTTGTTGATGGCAACCAGATCGGCAAAATCAAGCATGTCAATCTTTTCAAGCTGCGTCGGGGCTCCGAATTCGGAGGTCATCACATACAGGGAAAGATCGCAGATCGGCACCACCGAAGCGTCGCCCTGGCCGATACCGGAGGTTTCGACAATAACCAGATCGAAACCAGCTGCCCGCACCACATCAAGTGCATCCTTTATTGCGGCAGAGAGCTCGGAATGGGAGTCACGCGTGGCCAGCGAACGCATGTAGACCCGCTTTCCGGCGATGGAGTTCATCCTGATCCGGTCACCCAGCAGTGCGCCACCGGTCCTCTGACGTGACGGATCAACGGCGAGAATGGCAACGCTCTTGTCGGGAAAATCACGCATGAAACGGAGCACGAGTTCATCACAGAGAGAGCTTTTACCGGCGCCGCCGGTTCCGGTAATCCCCAGGACCGGCACAGGCTTGACCATTTCCAACACTTGATCACGAAGCCTGCCGTACCCTTCGTTACTGCAGCAGTGTACCGAATCCTCGGCCAGGGTGATAATGGTGTTAATGGCCCTGATATCCTGAAACTGCAGCTTCTTCAACTCTTCATCCGCATCTCGAACCAGATTGTAATCACACTGTTCGAGCATCAGGTTGATCATTCCCTGCAGTCCCATACGGCGACCGTCTTCAGGAGAAAATATTTTGCTAACCCCATACTCTTCAATTTCCTTGATCTCTTCAGGGATGATGACACCGCCGCCGCCGCCAAAGACCTTGATATGACCGGCCCCACGTTCCCGCAGCAGATCCATGGTGTATTTGAAGAAGGCGACATGCCCACCCTGATAGCTGCTGATGTTGATACCATGGGCATCTTCCTGGATAGCAGCTGTTACAATCTCATCAACAGAGCGATTATGCCCAAGATGGATGACCTCTGCCCCGGAGGCCTGAAGAATCCTTCTGATTATATTTATGGAAACATCGTGACCGTCAAACAGGCTGGTGGCGGTGACAAAACGTAATTTATGTTTTGGTTTGTATGTTTCAATAGCTCCCTGCATGATGTATCTCCTCCACAATATAATTAATCCTGCAACGTAAACTCCCAGGCACACCAGTACTCTTCAGGATGTGGGTCCGGCGGGCAGGCTATACAACGGGTGGAAATACGCGGATCTATGGCTTTGGCAAACTCACCATATTCGACGATCCCAACCGACTTGCAGGGATGATCCGCCAGCCCTTTGCGTTTGCGGGCCGATTGCACGCGGCAGTCAAGCATTTTGAAAACGACCCGTGTATCTGTGATCTCGCTGCTTTCCTGCAGGTTCAAACGGGCATAGAACCGATGCTTAAGGCATTCAACCAGAGCAGGAATTCCGCCACCAGGTTTCATTCCCAGACGATCCATGATCCGTTTGGCTTCAATCACGGTAAAGTACCGCCACGCCTCTATATCAGCATCCACCGCTACTTCAATGCCATAACGCTTCTCAATCGCCTGAAACCAGAGCCCGTCATGGGCCAGCCAGTTTTTAGCGTCATCAACAATAATCTTGACCAGTTCTTCCTTGCTCAGGGTATACAGAAGGCTGATGCCTTCATCGCCGGTACGTTCTATGTTTGACATATTTTTCTCCTTGAATAGTCACCCTCCCCGTAGAGGGGAGGGGTTTTAAAAAATCACTATTAATGGTCGCTTGCCTTGGAAACCCCAAGACCTGTTATCTGTCGCACCTCAAGTTCGTCAAACATCTCTTCGGCACGGCGTTCCCTGAACAATAGTGCACCAAGAATAGCCGCAATCAGACCGATAGGGACTGAAACAATACCAGGGTTTTTAAGAGGGAATATCGCATCTTTCAGACCAAACATTGAGGTTCCGCCATCATTCTTTTTGAAAACGACCTGAGCTTTATCGAGAGTTATGATCTCTTTTTCATCCAACATTTTGCCTTCAGCCTGTTTTTTCTCCAAGGCTACAATAATCTTCTTCGCGCCATTGGCAACATTCTGCGGATAGGTCATAACCGGGGAAATCATCACTAGGCCAAGTGCAGCCACGGTTCCTACCACAAGTCCACTAATAACACCCGCAGTATTGAATTTGCGCCAGAAAAGCGTCAGCATGATGACCGGGAAGTTGCCGGATGCAGCCACAGCAAAGGCAAGGGCAACAAACGCTACGACGTTTTCATTCTCGGCCATCAGCCCCATCATTACACCTGTAATACCGACAACGAGTGAGGTAATCCGTGCTACCTTGACCTGTGTCTGCTGATCAGCCTTACCATTCATGACTATATTGACATAAACATCGTGGGCAATGGCAGCCGATGCAGCCAGCACTAATCCCGATACAACCGCAAGGATAGTTGCGAAGGCAACGGCACAGATAAATGCCAGGAACATGTCACCACCAAGAGATCCGGCGCCACCGCCCAGTTTTTGCGCCAACATCAGCGTTGCCATGTTGCCCCCCTTGTCAATCGACTGTATCAATTGTGGGCTCAAATAGAGTGCCGCACCGAAGCCGATGATGTTGATCAAAAAGAAAAAGGAGGAGTTTATAAAAAGTGCTACAACTATTGATTTGCGGGCTTCCTTCGCACTAGGGACGGTAAAGAAACGCATCAGGATGTGCGGCAGACCGGCTGCCCCAAGCGCCCATGCCACTCCAAGTGAAATCTGATCAAGCGGATTTTTCAGCAACAACCCGGGCTCCAGGAAACGTTGTCCATAGTCAAATCCCTCCTTTGGAATGGCCTCCTTGAGTAGGGTAAGGCGGACGTGATCCTGAATCAACGGGTTGTTGACTAAATCATGAAAGAGTGTGAAGGGATTCATGTTGACTTTGGCCATAACCAACACAGCCAGCATCACCGTACCAGACATGAGGAGACCCGCCTTGATGATCTGTACCCAGGTTGTAGCCTTCATACCGCCAAAAACTACATAGCCAACCATCAAAAAGCCAACACCCATAACCGACACCCGATACGGAATGTTTAGCAGCACCTGCATCAGCTTCCCAGCGCCAACCATCTGGGCTATCAGATAAAAGAGAGAGACAGTGACTGTAGAAATAGCGGCCACTGCGCGTACCGGCTTGGAAGAGGTACGAAAAGAGAGGATGTCTCCCAGAGTAAACTTACCGGAATTGCGGCACGGCTCGGCAATCACCAGAAGTATCGCAATAAATGAAAAAGCTGGCCCAACGGCATACATAAAGCCGTCAATTCCATATAGAGACATTAACCCTGACATCCCCAGGAATGAAGCAGCAGACATGTAATCACCCGCAATCGCCCAGCCGTTTTGCCATCCGGTTATACCGCCACCGGCGGCGTAGAAATCTGATGCGGTCGTGGTATTTTTGGCCGCCCAGATCACAACGGCGAGTGTAATAGCAATAATTACCAGGAACATACCTATGGTGATGGTACGGTTAGGTGTTACTTTATTAACAGCTACGGGCGCTGCTGCTTTGACAGCTTCCGGTTTCTGTGCAGTAGCTGAAATAGCTTGCTGAGCTGCTGAAGCAGGAGCCGATGCAGCAACTGCAGCAGAAGGTGTTCCGTTTGCCGGTTCAGCGGCATATCCGATGGCTGTGAGAGACAGTGCAATCACTCCTGCAGTAATAAATCTGGAAATCATATTGCCCCCCCCTGGTGTAGACTCTCGATAAGTTCATTGGTCATCCGGTCAAAATCCTTGTTGGCAACGTGGGTGTAATACAAAGCCACGATGATACACATTACAAATTCAGATAAAATGAACACGTATCCAAAATTGATCACACCTATTACTTTGATTTTAAACAGTTCCGGTGCAAAAGCAGCCAGAATGGCCAGCAGGAAGTAGTAGATCGATGACGCAATCCACCAACCAAACAAGAAAATCCTTTTACGTCGCTTCAGCTCAAGGTACTTTGGATTACGGGCGATTGCCGCCCAGTCATACTGCTCTGCCATGATCCACCTCCATCTTTCTGTATGATGTACAACATTGTAATAATGGTTTCTGTTTCTGGTGATACAATTTCACTGTGAAACTTTTTGCCACGGAGCATTACTCCCAGCTTGCAATCTTCATTGTGCCGTTTATTGCCAGATTTTCTTGCATCTTGAATGCCTTGAAAAGCATATGGGGTTCATGTCCAACGCCACGGGCAAAGCAGTCCTTTTCCGCACGTTCATAGTACTCGGTCAGAATTGGCCTGTAATCGGGATGGGCACACTTATTGATAATCTCGCGGGCACGCTCCCGTGGACACAAACCGCGAAGGTCAGCCAACCCCTGCTCGGTCACCAGGATATCAAGGTCGTGCTCCGTATGGTCGACGTGTGGCGCAAACGGCACCACACAGCTAATACCAGTGGGATCGCTCTTTGTGGGACGAGTTGACGGGGTGTGCATGATCGACAACGCAGCGTTTCTCAGGAAGTCACCTGAACCACCGATGCCGTTAACCATTCGCGTGCCACCTACCAGGGTAGAGTTGGCATGAGCATAAATGTCAAACTCGATCGGCGTGTTCATGGCAATTACGCCCAAACGCCGGATTGGCTCCGGATGATTGCTGATCTGCATCGGGCGCAAAATTACCTTGCTGGTATATTTTTCCCAGTTGTTGTACAGCCTTGTAAAGCCCTGTTCTGAAAGTGACAACGAGGTTGAGGAAGCAAAATCAAGCTTACCTGAATCAAAGAAATCCAGCATGGTGTCCTGAATGACTTCGGTCCAGACCTTGATGTTGCTGAAGGGGCCCTTGACGAGACCACCGACAACTGCATTTGCTATGTTGCCAACACCCGACTGCAGCGGCAACAGATTTTTGGGAAGTCTTCCCGTCCTAATTTCATTCAGAAAGAAATCCATGATATTACCTGCTATTTGTTCGGAGACTTCATCAGGAGCTCCCAGCGCACGCCCTTTATCAGGCTTTTGTGATTCAACTATTGCAATTATCTTTTCGTGATCACAGGGCACATACAAGGAGCCTATTCGGTCATCAACGCGACTAATCAGGTACGGTTTGCGGTAAGGAGGCTTGTCAAGCATGACGATGTCATGCAGACCTTCAAAGGATGGAATGGCAGTATTTATTTCAATGATGAGCTTGTCTGAAAACTGAATTACCTCCGTTGCCGAACCAATGGAACCACCCAGAATGATACTGCCATCTTCAGTAATGCCAGAGGCCTCAATCAATCCGATGTCAAATCCGCCCCCGCGCTCTTTTGTGTAGTAGCCATAGCCAAGATCCTGTGCGTAGAGTGAAAGATGTTTATCGCCCATCCGCACAGTGCCGTCATTCACCTGTTTCTGAATGATCTTACCAGTCTGGTACGGCCAGCGCTTGTCGGTCATCTGCAAGGCAGCCCAGCGGTCTTCGACTTCCTGTCCTATGGAGGCACCGATAAACAAATTAAAACGCATTTTACCCTGCAGATTGTTTTGCTCAACATAATCTGCCAGAGCAAGTGGCACCACCTTGGGATACCCAACCGGAGTAAACCCCGACCAGCCCAAATCCATTCCGTTTTTAAAAAACGGTATGGTGTCTTCTGCCTGCATGATCTTTGAATGCAGACTCTTCTTCCTGATACGACTGAGAAATTCCGACATAATGCCTCCGATTTTACGTTTACGTGCAGATCATTAGTACACCTACGCCAGTTATTTTCTTATCCAATAACTTACTAATTTACAAATGTGAAGTTTGCATTAGCATAATTTTTTATACTCTATATATTTCGTTTACGTGTATGTCAACAATAAAATTAACGCCATTATGGTCAGTTATTTGTATGCAATAAGTAATATTTTTAAATAGCTGATATTTATGTGTTAAATTAATAGAATAAGGTTATTAATCGACAGAATTGACCAGTGCGATAATTTTTTATATATTATTTTATTCACGTCAACGTCATAATGGCTAACATCATATCTACGCTACAGAACAGCTAACATACATTTTGGAGAACTTTATGATCGATTCCACAGTAGAATTTGGTGATATTATGACCATAGGTGAGCTTTGTAATGAATTAGGAATTTCTACTCGGACTTTGCGTTACTGGGAAGAAGAGGGGATTATAGAATCTGTTGAACGACTTGACAGGGGTAATCGTGGATACGACTCATACATGGTGCGCAGGATCAAATTCATCCTGAAGTTGAAGGATTTGGGCCTTACTATCAAAGAGCTCCAGAACCTCTATAGAATCTATGGAGATGCAAAGAAAACCGACCAACTGATCCCGGAGCTTATTAACATACTTGATGTGCATATTGATCTGATTGATGACAAGGTCGCCAAGCTCTCTTCCTTGCGCAAGGAAATAGTTGAGTATCGGCAGCGGATGTCAACAAAGTTACGTGAATCAGTGTGATGTTGACAAGTTCCGGAACACTGCTATTCGGGCTATCCCTGCCGTCCACCATCAAACCTGACTAACAATCCTCCCGCAAACGTAATAATTTAAACTACTTACTAGCTCCACTGTTGTTGACGTCCTCTGTAGTCCGTATTTCTCCACCCTTAAGATTAATTAAAATCAAAGACAACCACCCCCAACCCCTCCTTATAAGAAAGGAGTGGGGCTAACTGCAATTACCAAACGGACACCGCTGCGGTGCAGTGAATATACCTGCCCAATTATTCTTGACAATATAAAGATGTTTCCTTATAACTATAGTTGACATCAAGGAGAAGTATGAGATTAAGCAATGAAGAACATATGCAGATAAGTGACCTGGCGGAAACGTTGGGCATCACGACACGAACAATTCGACTTTATGAAAAGATGGGGCTTGTCGAACCTCCCAAGCGGACAGAGGGAAAGGTACGGTATTATGAAAAGGGAGATATCAAGCGTTTTAAATTTGTACTGAAGGTAAAGGAACTGGGGCTTTCTCTTGAAGAGATGAAGGAGCTGGCCGACCTGTTTGACAAAGAGCAGAAAGTTCCTAAAAAAATCATGCCACGCCTGATAGAGTTGCTTGGCACGCATTTAAACAGCATCAAACAGAAGGTTGCTACGCTCCAGTCACTTGAAAGAGATATTACGGCGTATCGTAAAAGGATTGTTGATGAATTCGATCTGCTCAAATAGTCTCATTGGCTAAACTGTTGGGCAATATCCTGCTATTTATTCTGCCATCTCGTAAACTCCATTCAAACTGTACACATGCTGTTCCAAAACCCTCTGATACCGGTCGTTGTCCACATGCGCCTTACGCAGCAGCTTCGTGCAATACAGCATCTGTTGTTCTGTGCTGGAGGGCTTGCTGTAAAGCTGCATGGCAAACTTAGACAGGTCACGCACCATGAAATCAAAAATCTGATCTATGATATCGTCTTCAATTTCGAGGAGGGCCGCGTTTTCCAGAATCAATTGCCCGTAGACAACGAGAGTAAAGATCTCACCAACCGTCAGCAGGAAGTCGATATCCTTCTGCTGGGCCGCATCAGGTGTCGCTTTGAGCAGTAATTCACGAAACAAAGCAATCTGCCCGGTGAAGATACGCACATTCGGCAGCGTGCAGGCCTCATAGACCGGGCGGTAATCGTGGAAACGGATCTTGCCCAGCCCCCTGGTCGGCCCCTGATTGAAGAGAAAATCATCGTTGGCTGGGTCGAGGCGGCGCGGAACCGCCTCATACTCATCCGGGTTGAAGAAGTAATTCTGCATGAACTTTACGATCAGCGCGATATTGACGTGGACAGTCCCTTCAAGTTTTGGGAGCGCCCTGATGTCACGTGCCGCCGTTTCGAAGTACATATCCTTTTCAAACCCCTTGGCAGCGATCACGTCCCAGAGGAGGTTGATCACCTCTTCCCCCTGAGTCGTCACCTTCATCTTCACCACCGGATTGTAAAGGAGATAGCGCCGATCCTCTGCCGAGGCCGAACGGAGGTAATCAGCCGTTCTCAGGGCGAAAAGCTTCATCGCGACGGTACGGGCATACGCATCGACAAACATCTGCTTCACGTGCGCGAAGTCGGTGACATGCATGCCGTAGAGACTCCGCCCGGAAGCGTGGTTGATGGCTTCATAGAACGCGTGGGTGCAGATGCCGATCGTCGCCCAACCGAGGTTGTACTTGCCGATATTGACGGTATTGAGCGTTGCATTCCACGCTTCATCACCCTTTGACAGGATGTCGGCTGCGGGAACCGGATAGTCGTGAAGCACGAATTCAGCCACATACGACTGGGTCGCGGTGATGTTCTTGACCAGTTCGTACTTCTCATGCTTGCTGTTGACGACAAAAAAGGCATAATCACCGCCATCCGGCTCGCGCCCGAAGGTCGATACCATGGCCGCTTCATTACCGTTGCCGATGTAGTATTTGTCTCCGTTGGCCAGGTAGCTGCCATCACCTTGCGGCACCAGCAGCATGTCGCTGGCGTAGATGTCGGCACCATGTTCCTTTTCCGACAGGCCGAAGGCGAAGATCTCACCGTCATTCAGGAGCTTGGCCGCTTTTCTCTTCAGCTCCTCGTTGCCGCTCATCCAGATCGGCCCGAGCCCGAGGATCGTCACCTGCCAGGCGTACCAGTAGCAAAGGCCGTAAAAGCCGAGCAGTTCATTGAAGGCGCAGAGACGCGAAGTGTCCCAGCGGCAATCCGTATCTCCATAACCGACCGGGGTCAGCAGGGTGGCGAAGATCCGCTCGCGCTTGACGAAGTCGAGAAAGTCGGCATACCAAACGCGGTCAAAATCGTCCTGTTTGAGCTGTTTCTTCCCCTTGGCCTCAAAAAAAACGACCGTCTTACGAAGGATTGCGTTTAAGGCCGGATCGGGATGGTTTTCTGCCAGCTGTTTCGGGTTGAGCAATACCATGGGTTTACTCCTTGATTATCGGTATGGTTTTACCGGAAGGTTTTCCACTCAGGAGAGTACGCAGACTTTTTTTGATGCCGCTGACGACAAATGGCGTCAGGCGGCGCTTTTCCTTAAGGATTTTGAAATAGAGATCCTTGCGTTTCAACGGCGGCAGCTCCCGCCCGGCCACCGGGATCATGGTGAGTGCACTCTGGGGGCAGGAGCTTATACAGGCGCCGCATCCGAGACAGACATCTGCGGCAACGACAGCATAACGGTCGCTTCTCTGCTCGAACACAACTCCGGCCGGCATGGCGATAGCCTTGACGTTGCAGGCGCGGAAGCAGACGCCGCAACCGGTGCAGCTGGAGGTGTCGACAACGGCCAGAAACCCGGTCTTCGCGATGCCGTTACTGTACCCCATCTGTACTCCGGCCAACAGTTCACAGCAGCAGCTGCAGCAGTTGCAGATAAACGATGGCTTGTGCCGTATATTATCGGTTATATGGGTTAAGTTAAAACTCATGGCCCTGTCGAGGACCGCCAGCAGTTCATCAGTACTCTTCTCCTCGGCAAAGCCGCGCCTTGCCATGAAGCGGGCGGCGCTTCCGAGCGAGATACAGATACCGTCTACCGGCGCACCCTTGTCGCAGGTTTCGTTAAGATGTTCTTTCTTATGGCGGCAATAGCACATCCCGACCGCGCCAAAACCCGCTTCTCTGATTATTTCGCGGGCCCGGTCATAGGTGGTGACTTCCGAGGTGACCGGGATATGCTCTTCATACAGAAGCGAACGGGTCAGCGGCGTTTTACTGCCGAAGAATTCCCCCGCCTGGCTCTCTTCAAGATATTCCCGCATTAACAGCGCCAGACGCTCCAGCGGCAGATCGCTCCGGTTCTTCATGAAAGTGAACTCGAAAAAGCCGATCAGACCCGGCAGCAACAGATAATAGGTCACACCATTGTACGGCATGTCCATCACCAGCCCTTTATCGGCCATCCTGTCCAGCAGCGGCACAAGGATGACGGCAGACATGCCGGTTCGACGCTCCAGTTCTGTCAGCGTCGCCTCTTCCAGTGGGAAACGGGAGGCCACGAAGGCTTCACGCTCATCAAAGAGCAGCGAAAGAATTTCGCGCAGTTTATCACTGTCCACCAGCCCGATCGGGTACTTGTTGAGCCGGTCGATCAGCGTTACGATACTGCTTTTGGAGCCGAGATGATGTCCCATATATGCTTCTTCCCTTCAAAAGCAAATCCCCCTTTCTTAAAGGCGGAGGCTTTAAGTCTCCCCCTTTAAGAAAGGGGGGCTAGGGGGGATTTGCTTTTAATCAGTTAAACCTCGAAAAGTCCGGTTTTCTCCGCTGCATGAAAGCCTGCAGCGCCTCGGCCGCTTCAGGGGACTTCAGGCGGGTCGAGAACTGTTTCCCCTCTTCGGCGATGGTTTCCCGCAATTGTGGGGCATAGTCACGTTTTAACAGCTCCTTGGCCAGACGCACAGCTGCCGCCGGCTGGGCTGCCAGTTGCAGCGCCCTGTTCCGGGCAACCGTCAGCACATCGCCATCCGGGCAGATCTCGGTAACTATCCCGACACTCTGCGCCTTCTCAGCATTGAATGCCTCACCCAGCAGCAGGAGTTCGGCAGCCCGCTGATGTCCCATTATCCGTGGCAGGAGGAGCGTCGAGCCGGCTTCAGGGCAGAGCCCCAGGTTAACGAACGGCATCTGGAAGGTGGCGCTGTTGCCGACGTAAACCAGATCGCAGTGCAGCAGCATCGTAACGCCGATGCCTACCGCCAGACCATTAACCGCAGCCACCAGCGGTTTGCGCGTTTCGCTGATGGCGCTGAGAAACTGCATGACCGGACTTTCCGGACCGGTCGGCGGCGCAGAGAGAAAATCGGCCAGGTCATTACCGCTGGTAAAGCACTCTTCGCCACCGGAGATCAGTATTACCCGCACGGCGTCATCACGGTCTGCCGGCCTGAGATGGTCCGCCAGGTTCTGATACATGGCGAGATTCAGGGCATTTTTTTTGTCCGGCCGGTTGATGCGGAGGGTAAGAATAGAGTCACTTGTTTCGCTCTGGATCTGATCGGAACTGTTCATATCGATAGGTGCCCCTTTATGGTAACTGTCATGCCATCGCCTTGATGCTCTCGGGCAGCGGCATTGGTACATTCTTGATACTGTCAAAGCAAACCATTGTCGTGCGTGCGGTGGCGTAGGTTTTCTCATGACCGTCATGGACCCGATACTCCAGATCGAAGCTCGAACGCCCCGTTTTGGCCAGCCAGAGCGATACAATGACCTCGTCATAGAGCGTAATCGGGATCTTGAAGTCACACTCCGCCCGCGCAACGACGGTGAAAATACCCTGTGCCGACACTTCTTTGAAAAAATCATGGAACAGCTTGACCCGCGCCGTTTCCAGGTAGGTGAAGTATACGGCGCTGTTCACATGGCCATAGGCGTCAAGGTCGGAAAATCGCAGTTCAATGGGAGTTGAGAAGGTCTGTGCCATATGAGGATACTCCTTGCCGATTATTTGCCGAGCATGCCACTCTTCAGTGACGCGTCAGCCGGCTTGTCACCCAGATATATGGCAAGAACCGCCTTGCCGAGTTTTGCAGAAGTGACAGTGCCAAGAGGTCTGCCGTTATGGCTGGCTGAAACGCTGCCATCAGCCCCGATAACCAGGTCAACGACATCGCCATGAATAAAATCAGCGGTGAATAGCCCGAGGAATTTCTTCACTTCGGCGGATCCGGCAAGATCGGGTGAATTGCTTGTAAAGCCTTCGTTGAAGGCTTCAATAATCTTTTCCTTGGCGACCTTTGAATGCAGAAAGTTCATTCTGATCAATTTGTTACCGTTGTCACCGTACGCTTCCGCCGCGCTGGCAAGATGCCTTGAAGCGTAGAGGGATCCGATATACACCTTGACGAAGAACTTTTTCCTAATTCCGTATCCATTCAACTTCAACTGCTGGCCATGTATAGTTACCGCCTGGTCCATCTGTACCCCAGCTACTTCAAGGGCGAACGATTGACTTGCTAAAAACAGGGTCAGAACAACTGCCACAAACAGATTCTTCATAATTAAGCCCCTTGTTGCGTAAGTTCAGCCGATCTCGCGACCGGCTGTAAAACCTTGATGGATGGCATCGAACACCATGGCTGGCTGAACGGCGTCCCCCACAATACGAAACGGAATGCCGCTCGCTGCAACCACTTCGCGGAGCGAATTATTGGAGCGCGTGCCGACGGCAAGCACGACCGAGTCGGCCGGGATATCTTCGAGCACACCATCGCACTCGATTCTGACGCAATCCGGTGTAATTTCAATGACTTTTGCCGTGGTCCGGGTCTTGACGCCATACCGCTCCACATCCTGCATCATCCCCCAGCGGGTGCTCTTGCCGAAGTTTTTGCCCAGTTCTCCCAGCATTTCGATCACAGTGACCACCTTGCTGCCGCGAGTGGCCAGCCCGTAAAGATCTTCAACCGACTCGGCCCCGTGAACGAGTAAAAACTTGAGCGCTTCACCGGAAAGGGTACCTTTCTCCGCCAGCAGCAGTGCCGTTTCGATGCCGACCGCACCGCCGCCTATTACCACCACGTTCTTTCCGGTGGCAACAAAATCTGTCAGCACGTCCCACGCCTGTACGACATGCGGCAGAACAGCGCCCGGAATTGGTGGCGTAATCGGTAACCCGCCCGTGGCAAGAATTATGGCGTCAGGATGTGAAGTTTTCAAAAGCTGGTCATCAACCGTGGAATTGAGCACAACCGTGGAGCCTGACAGCTCCAGCTGTCGTTCCAGATCGGCGGCCAGTTCGAGAAACTCCTCCCGGCCGGGAGGCGCACCCGCCAGCAGCAGCTGCCCGCCGAGATGGTCGCCCGATTCATGGAGCGTCACACGGTGCCCCCGCTCCGCGGCGGAAATAGCCGCGCTCATTCCGGCAGCGCCGCCGCCTATAACGATAACGTTCAACGGCGTGTCACACCTGGTAATCGTCCGAATCCGTTCATACCCGGCGCGCGGGTTGCAGAGGCATTCCACCGCCTTCATCTTGAAAATATTATCGAAACACCCCTGCCCGCACGCCACGCAATGAACAATGTCGGCCTCATGGTGGCTGCGGGCTTTCTCCGGAAAGTACGGATCGGCGATCAGCGCCCTGCCGACCGCCACCATGTCACAGTAGCCGTCTGCGATCATACCCCGGGCCAGATCCGGGTCATTGATGCGGTGGCTGGCGATGACCGGTATGGCGACCAGTTCCTTGATGCCGCGGGCCAGATAGCCGAAGACGCCGCGCGGTACTTCGGTGACGATCTGCGGCACCTGCGCTTCATGCCACCCGACGTTAATACAAAGCGCATCCACCCCCGCTTCTGCCAGTTTGACAGCATAATTCTGCAACTCTGTACGACTGGAGCCGCCCTTCATGAATTCGTTACCGTTCATCCTGACCAGCAGCGGAAACTCCTCGCCGACAGCTGAACGGACCGCTGCAATGACTTCCAAGCCGAAGCGGACACGATTGTTAAAGTCGCCGCCGTAGCAATCTTCCCGTTTATTAGTGAGCGGGGAGAGAAATTCGCTGATCAGGTAGCCGGTGCCGGACAGTATTTCGACCGCATCGAAGCCTGATTCTTTAACGCGCCGCGCCGCCTGGGCAAAAGAGCCGATGATCTCTTCAATCTCAGGGATCTCCAGCTCACGGGGCGTCTCTCTTGTCAGACGGGAAGCGATTGCCGATGGCGCCACCGGCTGCTTGCCGCCGGTCAGCATCGAATGGTTGTACCGTCCGGCGTGGTTCAGCTGGACCGAGGATCGTGCTCCATTATCACGAATGGCGGATGCCAGACGGGTCAGCCCCGGGATGTAGACGTCCTTGTGAGCGCCGATATTGCCGGGGTTGCCGGAAAGCGCGTCCACCGTCGCATACCCTACGGTGATCATGCCGGCGCCGCCGCGGGCCCGTTCGGCGTAAAAATCAACCAGACGGTCGCTGACCGCGTAATTGCCGGCCATATTCATATGCATGGCCGGCATATAGATGCGGTTCTTCACCACCAGGCGGTTGATGGTTATCGGTTCAAAAAGCGGGTCGATCATTGTTTTCTCCCTTCTGCGCAACTGACTCAAACCGAACTCTTACCGCGTCAAACAGCCCGAGCTGTTCCAGCGAAGCTTTGAGCAGCGCGGGGTTTTCAAGAAAATCCAGCATGAAGACAATTTCTGATACCTTCAGGTAGATAAAAAAGGGGTCCGTCAGCCTCCCTTTGAAAATCTGTTCGATTATTTTGTGTATATCCAGTCCTCTGAATGGGGACAGCTGTACAACACGTTCCAATAACGTCGCGACGTAGAAGAGAATGGCTTCATCAACTCCGGGCACGTATTGGCGGTGTCCAGGCATGATCCGCCTCCCGCGCAGCTGCATCAGATTGAGCAGGGAACTGCAGTAGGCCTCGTAATTTTTGAACCGTTTCGAAAAATCGTCCAGATTAATATCAAGCAGAGGCGCCTGAAAGATGTTCCGCAGGAGGACGTCACCGGTAACAGCCGCATCTCCGACCAGATATACCAGGTCACTCTGGGAATGCCCCGGACAGGCCAGATAGCTGATGCCGAGTCCGGACAGTACTGCAGACTCCTCTACAATACTGAACCGCTCCGGTATGGCCGGGAAGAGTTTGTTCCGCTCGAATGATTCTCTCAATTGAACGGTGAAATCACCGCCAAAACCGTAGCCGCCCAAAAGCTCACCCATACGTCCCATCCGCTCCGCGTGGCGCTTGAACTTTATGGCGTCCTTGCGCGGGATGAATACCTCCGCATCGCTGTTTTGAAGGATAAAGTTGGCGAGGCCGTAGTGATCGACGTGGCAATGGGTGATGAAGAGGTATTTCAAGCGCTTGAGATCAACGTTCGCCAACAGAGCGGTCTCACCCTCAGGAGTGGGCGGACCGGTATCAAAGAGAGCAAGCCCACCGTCAAGCTCGGTGCTATAGAAGTGGACATCCCCTACCATGTAGGGAGTCTGTACGGTATGCTGGCGCATGGGACTCCGGGAGAAAAAGATAAAATCTACTCATCCCCCCCCCTCAATCCCCCCTTGTCAGGTGGGAAGTGTTTAAGCCTCCCCTGATAAGGGGAGGTTTGGAGGGGTTGGGTACAGGAAACAGATCTAAAAAATATACTTGTCCGCTTCGATTGAGGCCGCTGCCAGCTGGCGTTTTGCCTTGAGCAGTCCGGTCGCATCGTATTTGGTGAACCTGCGGATTCCGGCGAGCAGCA
The DNA here is from genome assembly GCA_019162745.1 of Deltaproteobacteria bacterium. Lineage (GTDB taxonomy): Bacteria > Desulfobacterota > Desulfuromonadia > Geobacterales > Pseudopelobacteraceae > JACRCG01. Next base: position 34,143 of record JAFLLC010000061.1, read on the forward strand.
TGGTCAGGGTATCCCCTTCCTCGATGTAGTAGGCGGCCCGGCGTGCGGCAGAGGCGGCTTTTTCTGTGGCATTAAAGGTGAAAACCTTCACGGCCGAGTTAATGGCGGCCTGTTTGCTCTCACTCAATTTCGGCAGGATCTTTTCGGCACGCAGCACGACGCTTTCGATGGCAAAGATGTTGATCGCAATATCCGCCACAGCCAGCAGAATCTCCTGTTCGTCCTTGATCGTATCCATGAATTTCTGCACGCCACTGCCGGCCAGCACCAGAAATGCCTGTTTCAAGCTGGCGATCAGCGCTTTTTCCGCAGCAAACGGCACCGAATCGTCAAGTTCATCAAAGGAAGGTGACATCAGCGATTCAAACGCCTTCATCGCCTCTTTCTGCAGCGGGATTTCACCCTTCATGGCGCGCTTCAAGATGATGCCGGGGATCAACAGGCGGTTAATCTCGTTGGTTCCTTCCCAGATCCGGTTGATGCGTTCGTCACGATAGTAACTCTCGGCGGCATACTCCTGAATAAATCCGTAGCCGCCATGGATCTGGACGACTGAATCTACAACGTCCGCCAGCACCTCACTACAGAAAACCTTGGCAATGGCGCATTCTACCGAATACTCCTCGATACCTTCCTGATAGATTTTATAATAATCAGGTGTGTCTTTAGGGAGAGTGGCAAGACGGTGGTCGATCAGACCGGCGAGGCGGTAGACGACCGATTCCGAGGCGAAGATGGCCGCGCTCATGTCGGCGATTTTTTCCTGAATGGCCCCGAAAGATCCGATAGTTACGCCGAATGCCTTGCGCTCGTTAGCATATTTTATTCCGGTGGTCATTGCCGTCTTTGAAGCACCGGTGGCGCCTGCACCCAGCTTGAAACGCCCGACATTGAGGGCGTTAAAGGCGATCTTGTGTCCCTTGCCGGCCTCACCAAGCAGGTTTTCAACAGGTACCATGGCATCCACCAGGACGATCTGGGTCGTGGATGATCCTCTGACCCCCATCTTGTTTTCTTCCGGCCCGACGCTAAGACCCTCGGTGTCCCGCTCGACCAGAAAGCCGGTGAAGTGCTGTTTGTCTATTTTTGCAAAGACGGTGAAAAGATTGGCGATGCCGCCGTTGGTGATGAACTGTTTGGTGCCGTTGAGAATATAGTGTTTTCCATCTGCAGACAGTGTCGCGGTCGCAGTGGCCCCCAGCGCATCGCTACCAGAGCCCGGTTCGGTCAGGCAGTAGGCGGCAATCCACTCGCCGGAGATTATTTTGCCGAGATATTTTTCTTTTTGCTCTTTTGTGCCGTAATAAACCAGCGGCAATGTGCCGATGCCGGTATGGGCAGAATAGGTTACGGAAAATGAACCTGCCTGGGCCAGTTTTTCAGCCGCCAGCATACTGGTGGCCTTGTCCAGTTCCAGGCCGCCATACTCCTCCGGGGCATCGATCATCAACAGCCCCAGATCACCACATTTCTTCATCAATTCTACCGATAGCGGCAGGTTGTGATGTTCAATCTCTTCGCGAAGGGGGAGAACCTCATTGAGGACGAACTGTTCGGTGGTATCACCAATCTGCCGTTGTTCATCGCTGAAATCCTCCGGCGTGAAGACATCATTTTTATCTGCGGCAGTAATCAGATATTCGGCACCTTTGAATAGTTTTGAAGACATGGTTTCACCTCGTTTTGTGTATTTTTGTTTTAGTCTCCCCCTTTATGAAAGGGGGATTAAGGGGGATTTGCTTTTGAAGTCAGAATTAAATCCCCCCCGACCCCCCTTTCGTAAAGGGGGGAGCTAAAGGCCCCCCCTCCTTCCTTTAAGGAGGGGGCTGGGGGGTGGTTCACACCTTCTCAAAAATCCCGGCTGCACCCATACCGCCGCCGATACACATCGACACGATGCCGTAGCGGGTATCGGTGCGCTGCATTTCGTGGAGGATGTTGGCGGTCAGTTTGGCTCCGGTACAACCCAGAGGGTGACCAAGGGCAATCGCCCCGCCATTTACGTTGACTTTGGATGGATCAAGACCCAACTCCTTGACGCAGGCCAGCGATTGTGCCGCGAAGGCTTCGTTCAATTCGATCAGCCCGATATCTTCCAGCGTCAGGCCGGCCAGTTTCAGCGCGGCCGGGATGGCGGCGATCGGACCTATGCCCATCAATTCCGGCGGTACCCCTTTGACGGCAAAGGCGACGAAGCGTGCCAACGCCTTTTTGCCGATCTTATTAAGGTACTCCTCCGAAACTACCAGTACCGCTGCGGCGCCGTCGGTCATCTGGGATGAATTACCGGCGGTAACCGTGCCGGTCGCCTTGAAGGCCGGTTTCAGTTTGGCCAGCCCGGCGGCCGTTGTATCGCTCCGTACACCGTCATCGGTATCGACAAGTTGCGTGCTCCGTTTCATTTTGTTATTCACCAGAATGCAGGTTTCTATCTCCACCGGGATGATTTCATCCTTGAATTTACCGGCAGCGATGGCGGCTGCTGCCTTGGTGTGGCTGGCGGCGGCGAAGGCGTCCTGCTCTTCCCGGGTGATGCCGTATTTATCCGCAACCAGCTCCGCAGTGATCCCCATCGAGGCGAAGGCCTCCGGCCAGTTTGCCATCAGGGAGGGGTTGGCGCTGTACTTGCCGCCACCCATCGGAATCATGGTCATGCTCTCGGCGCCGCCGGCAATGATACAGTCGGCAAAACCGGCCATGATCCGCTCCGCTGCCGAAGCGATTGTCTGCAGGCCGGAAGAACAGAAGCGGTTAACCGTCTGGGCCGGGACTTCAACCGGCACGCCGGCCTTCATCGCTGCTATCCGGGCAAAATTCATCCCCTGCTCCGCTTCGGGAAAAGCGCAGCCAATTATGACGTCTTCAACATCGTGCGGATCTATGCCGGTTTTCTCCAGCAGCCCCTTGATGGCGGCGGCGGCCAGATCGTCCGGCCGGACATCCTTCAACTTCCCTTTTTTAGCGCGGCAGCCGGGAGTGCGGTAGGCAGCCAGAATATATGCGTTTCTCATGTATGACCTCCGTAAAAGATTTATGATGACAATCCTGAACCAACCCCCCTCAATCCCCCCTTATCAGGGGGGAAGCCTTTAAGCCTCCCCTGATAAGGGGAGGTTTGGAGGGGTTGGTTTAGTTCCGTAGCGGCTTCCCTTTTTTGAGCATGTGCTGAATACGTTCCAGCGTTTTTTTCTGACCACAGAGGCGGACAAAAGCTTCCCGCTCCAGCTCCAGCAGGTACTCTTCGGTAATCAGCGTGCCGGCCGGGACATCGCC
>JAFLLC010000228.1 GCA_019162745.1 Deltaproteobacteria bacterium
ACCGGCACAAACAGCGCCGGTATCTACGTAACCGAAGACACCGACATCACCGTAACCAACGTTGAAGTAATCGTAACCAACTTTAACGCCGACGCCACTAGCACCGTAGTCACGGACATAAACCTGTCCGACCTTGTAACCGGCAACAATGGCAATATCGTTCTGGTCACCACCAATGGCAGCATCACCTTGATCGACGGCATCGATGCAGACGGCACAGCCGTAAGCGCCAACGGCAGCGGCAACATCCTGCTTGACGCCAACACAACCGGCAGCATAATCGCCAACGCCGATATCCTCAGCGGCAGCGGCCACATCACCCTGACCGCCGCCACCGGCATCACCTTAACCAGCGGCGTAGACGTAACCACCGCATCAACCGGCACCATCAGCCTCGACGCCGAAGCCGGCGCAATCGTCATGGATGGCAGCGCAACCGCCACGGCCACTGGCAGCAGCCTGCGGCTCAACGCCTTCACCGACATAACCATCGGCAACGTAACAGCCACCAACGTCAGCCTTGTCTCCGACAGCGGCGCAATAACCAACGCCACCGGCAGCAGTAAAAACGTCACTGCCACCAACCTGCGTCTGCAGTCTGATGACGCCATCGGCAGCGCACTCAACCACATCACTACCAACGTAGCCACGATAACCGCACTATCCAGCGGCACCACCAGTGCCGGCATCTACATCACCGAAGACGACAGCATCACCGTAAGCGGCGTCAGCGTCACGGTAACCGACTTCAACAGTAATGCCACGACCACCGGTGTCACCGACGCCATACAGAGCGATCTGGTCAGCGGCACTAACGGCAACATCGTGCTTAACACCACCGCAGGCAGCATCACATTGAACGACGGCGACCTGAACGGTACAGCCGTAAGCGCCCATGGAACCGGCAACATCCTGCTGCAGGCCGCCGGAGCAATAACCCAGAACAGCGCCATAGATAGCGGTAGCGGTCACATCAGTATCGCGACCGGTACCAGCTTCACCCAGAAAGCGAACATCAGCACAACTGCCGATGGGACCATCGAAGTATTTGCTGGCAGCAGCATCGCCATGGACGACGGCGCCCTCACCAGCAGCGTCGGCAACATCCGCTACGCAGCCGCAACCACAATGACCATTGGCAGCCTCTCAACCAGCGGCAACATCAGCCTGAGCGGCACGGCGATCACCGACAGCGGCACAAATGAAATGGACATCACCGCAGCCACCCTGATGGTACGTGCTTCCACCAGTTTTGGAGCCAGTGACAACCACATCGAAACCACCATCGGCACACTCGCTGCCAACGTTGGCAGCGGCGGCCTGTTTGTCACGGAGAACACTGGAATCCTTGTCGACACCGTCTCTGCAATTACCGTCAATCGTATCGGTATGAGCGGTGCAATAGACACAACACCGACGGATGCAACCCTATCTGACCTGACGAGCGGCGGTACCCTTGTCCTTGTAGCCGGTGGCAACATCGACACCTCCATAACCAGCGGCGACATAACCGGTGCAGGTAACATCCTCCTGCAAACAACTGGAACCGGCAACAGCATCACCCTTGGCGGCACAACCGCAAGCACAGGCGGTAACATCAGCCTCAACAGCGCCGCCGCCATACACCAGAACAACAGCATCAGTACGGCAACAACCGGTAAAACCATCGACCTCCTTGCCGCCAGCGACATCCTCATGTCACAAAACAGCATCACCAGCACCAATAACGGCGCCATCCGCCTTGAAAGCGGCGCCAGCATCACCATAACTGAACTCACCGCTGGCAGCGGCACCATAGCGATTATCGCCGGAACCAGCATCAACGACATAAGCGGCGACACACAAACAGACATAACCGCCAACGGCCTGATCCTGACCGCCGGAACCGCCATAGGCAGCAGCGACAACCACCTTGAAACAGCCGTATCGAACCTGACCACCCGATCAACCAGCGGCGGCGCCTACATAACTGAAAGCGGCAGCCTCACCATCACCACCCTGATCATCACCGCCAACCGTGTAGACAGCAAAGGTGACACCTCCCTCACAACCGCCTACAGTCAGGAAGACCTGACGAGCGCCACAGACATAAACCTTATCGTCAGCGGCAGCATCAACGGCACGGGTGGCGACACAACAACAGACATAACCGCCACCACCCTGACCCTGACAACAGGGGCAGCCATAGGCGCCAGCGACAACCACCTTGAAACCGCCGTCACCACCATCAGCGCCACCTCAGGAACCGCCACCTTCATCACCGAACGTGACGCCATCACCGTCACCGACCTGACAAGCGGAGCAGACCTTGTCCTCATCTCCGGCGGCAATCTGGGCACCAGCGGCACCATAACCGCCGCAGGCAACATCCTCCTGCAAACCAGCGGAACCAGCAACAACATCACCCTTGGCGGGCTCACCACCAGCGCAACTGGCAACATCAGCCTTAACAGCGCCGGAGCCATACAGCAGAACAACACCATCAGCACCACTGGCAGCAACAAAACCATCGACCTCCTTGCCGCCAGTGACATCCTCATGTCACAAAGTAGCCTCATCAGCACGAATAACGGCGCCATCCGCCTTGAAAGCGGCAACAACATCACCATAGCCGAACTGAATGCTGGCAGCGGCACCATAGCGATTATCGCCGGAACCAGCATCAACGACATAAGCGGCGACACACAAACAGACATAACCGCCAACGGCCTGATTCTGACCGCTGGAAACGCCATCGGCACAGGTGTCAACCACCTTGAAACCAACATCACAAAACTAAGCGGCACGAGCGGCAGCGGCGGCACCTTCATCACCCAAAGCGGCCCGCTCACCATAGACGCCATTACCCTCACAACAAACCGCGTCGGCATCACCGCAGCCACCACTGGAATTGAAACCGCCTCAAGCGACCTCTCCAGCAGCGGCAGCATCATCCTGCAAACCACAAACGGCAGCATCACCACCACCGCCGCCACCGGTGACATCACCGCCATCGGCAACATCCTCCTTGGCAGCGGAGAATCGACAGAAACCACCAATGCCGACATCATCTTAAACGGCAGCGTAACCGGCAGCACCATCACCCTGCTCTCAACAGACAATATACTCCAGAACACCAGCGGCGACATCAGCGGCAGCGGCATCTACCTCAAAGCCGACGCCGCCATAACAATGGCAACCGGCGCACAGACCACCACCAGCAACGGCACAATCGTCTACGAAGCTACCACCGGCGACATAACCCTGGCCGAACTGAACGCCGGCACCACAACCGGCAAAATAGCCATCATCGCCACAACAGGAAACATCAAAGACACCCTTGACACCACCACCGGCATAACAACCCACGACCTGATACTGAAAGCCGGCAACGACATCGGCTCGCTTGACAACCCCATTGAAGTCCAGGCTGTCAACCTCTCCCACAAATCCGGCAGCGGCAAAACCTACATCGAAACCGGCGCCATCAACCTCAACGTTGCCGACATATCCATCCCCACGCCGACAATACAAACTGACGGCACCATAAAAACAGACGTACCACCAATACAGAGTGACACAAGCGCCGACGGCGACATCACCCTCACCGCCACCACCGGCGACATAGTCATCAACGCCTGGGAAGGCGCCAGCGGCATGACCAAAGCCCACAACATCACCCTGATCGCAAAAACCGGCTCAATCATCATCAACTGCGGAACCGCCACCCAGGGCATCGTTGCTACAGACAGCATCATTCTTGCCGCAGAAAACGGCTCAATAACAATCAACGGCAGCGCAAACTCCGCCGGAATGACCGCCGGCAACAACATTCTTATAAGCGCCGGAGAAACAAACGAAGATACCGCCGCCGACATCACCCTGAACACCTTTATAACCAGCACCGCCGGCAACATCAGCCTGCACGCCACAGACAATATTATTCAGACAGCAGACGGCGACCTAAGCGTAACCCTCCCCGGCACAACCATCGACGTACTCGCCGACATGGACATCACCATGGCCGACGGCGCTCTAAGCGCCACAAACAACCAGAACATAAAATACGAAGCGGGCGGCGCCATCACCCTTGGCAGCCTGAACTCCGGCAGCGCCAACATCTCGCTTACCTCCGGTGGCTCAATCCTTAACGGCAGCGCCACAGCCAGCAACCTCATTGCCAGCGGCCTCAGAATCAACGCCGGAACCGGAGCAGGCAGCGCCGACAACCACCTCAAAACAACAATCACAACCCTCACCGCCACCACCGGCAGTGGCGGACTCTACCTCACCGAAAGCACCGACATCATCATCGGTAATGTAACCGACATAACCATAAACCGTGTAGACACCAACGGTAGCCTGACTACCACCACTATCACTGACCTGGCACAGAACAGCCTTGCCAGCAGCGGCAACATCTTCCTGCAAACCACCAGCGGCAGTATCACCACCGCCACCGCCACCGGCAATATAACCGCCACCGGCACCGTACAACTGCAAACCGGCGGCAGCGGCACCAACATCAACCAAAACGCGACCATTACCGCACACGACATAACTGCAGAAGCCGTCAACAACATCAACATGTCAACAACCGCCACAACAACAACCGCCAGCGGCGGTTCGGTCTATTACGGAGCCGGAACAAACATAAGCGCAGCAACCATAACCGCCGCGAGCGGCGTAATAACCCTTAACGTAGGAACCACCGGCCAAATCACCGACGCCGGCAACGACGCCACTATTAACATAACCGCAAACGCACTCAACATAATTGGCCATGGTGTTGCCAACACCAGCGCAAAACCTGACGATCAAACGATTGTCGCAATGCGCAGCCAAGCCATAGAAACAAAAGTAGACAGAGTCTTTGTGGCAAGTTATTCAGCTGCAGCGGCAAAACTGGATTACCAGATTGGCCAAAATATCAGCGGAATTCTGCGTGAGAACGACGGCTGGTCACTCCAGTTGGTTAATCAAGGTTTCATGGTCTCCACAAAGACCTTCAGCTCTTCGATTGCTGCGCCATCGTTTGTGTTAACTACCGCTACAGCAAAGAGTGTAGACACCTGGCAATACACGAGAGATCTTGATTTCCAGCTCCTTGAACACCTGTCTGCAAAATCTGAAGCGGTCAGAAGTCAGCCGCAGTCATTGACTAGGATCGTACCGGTTGACCTGAGCCTGTTTAAGCAAACCGGTCGTGTTGCTGGGATCGAATCCCATACGACATACTTAGGTATTGCTGCCAATGCCAGCGCTGACCTGTATAACAACACAACGTTGAATGGCGATGTTCTGGCAATTGGCGGCAGTGGTATTATCCCAACATTTGGAACAGCTGCTTATGACCAGATGGTTGTAAAAAGTACCCATGAGCCGTTAATGTTTGAATATTGGATTGAGGAGATGATGTTCTGAACTGGAAATGCTTCTGCTAAATATGATACAATTTCTTTGCACTATCTACTATGCAGGGGCGAAACAGGTATTCGCTCCTGCATGTTATTTAAAAAACTCCTGGAAGCAATATATGAAAAAAATGAAACTGGTTAATATTTTGTGGATTACGTTTCTTGTCGTGCCAGCTCTGTTTCAGGTGGCATATTGCACTGAACAGACCGCTCCACAGAATCCGAAAGTGACGGATGTACACATAACGCTTCAAAAAATGGTGCATGAATCTGTAGTCAGGAATTCCAGCGCCATGAATGACTACCTTCAGGCTAAAATGTCCAAGGAACAAGTTGTGGCAGAAGGTGGTGTTTTTGACACAGTTTTTCAAGCATTACTGCAAGCTAAAAGCACACATATGCAAAATGGGGCAGAAGATGCGGTTAACAGAAGGGCAAATGAATATTCCGATAGAACCGATAGTCTTGAAGTTGGTGTGAGTGGGCTTTACCAGTTAGGTACTCTTTGGGATTTTAAGTTTAATCAGAATAAAAGAAGCAGTTCTACCATTGATCAGTACACTTCCTATGATCATGAGTATGATAACAGTCTGAAATTGACTCTGACACAGCCGCTGTTAAAAGGATTTGGTTCAAAGTCTACAATGGCTAAAATAAACATTGCCGAATTGCAGAGCACTATTGATGCAGACAAATTTGAACAAAAACTGATGGAGCTGGTTGGCGTTACGGTTCAAGTGTATTGGAAATTGTACGGTGCCCAGCAGCTTTTTAACAGTTGGGAAAAGTCCGTAATTATTGCCGAAGAGGCTATAAAGGACCTTGAACTCAGGGTGCGGGCGGGCAAGATTGCCCAGACCGAGTATTTGGAAAATGTAAGTGCTGTGAGTATAAGAAAGTCTGAATTCTATAACGCCAAAAGCAAAGTTAATGAAGCACAGAATCAGCTGCTTACGCTATTGAATATTTCCTTTGCCGATATAAAAAATGTTCAGCTACAGGCCATAGACAATCCCTTTGAAGACTGTGGTATGTTGCAGGATGCGGAAAGCTATGTCAGTGCTTCTCTGAGTAAGTGGCCTGAATATAAAGTCGCCAGGAAAAAACTTGAAAAAGAAAAAGTACAGCTAGGATTTTTAGAAAATCAGTCGTTACCTCAACTGGATATTCTTGGCTCTTTTGGCACAACGAGTCTGGATAGGGCCTATGGTGATTCATTTCTTAACGTAACTGATGGCGGGTACCTGAACTGGACTGTCGGGTTAAAGTTTGTGTTTCCGTTCGCCAACTCACAGGCGACCAGCAACCTGAAAATTGCCAAAATGCGCACGAAGCAGGCAGAAATAGAACTTGATGCCTTTGTAAAAAGTTATGGTAATTCAATACATAGCAAGCTTAGTGAGGCCGGTAATTACCAGAGTCAGTTGCGGGATCTGGAAAGTGGTTTGCGTATAAAAACGGATCTGCTGGAAATAGAACGACAGAAATTGAAAGCAGGGCGTACCAGCCTGAAAACAGTGCTTGATAAACAGGATGAGTATATTTCCTATCAACGCAGGGTGCTGAGTGGCGTTGTGAATTACAAACTTGCCGAAGCTTCGCTCGATATTGCGGCCGGTAAAATTTTATCAAAATATGGTGTTGATCCCCAAACATTGAACTATTCGGATGAGGTGCTTTCAGGCAGGATGGGTACCTTATTCGGTGAAAGGATAAAATGAGAGTAATAGCGCAGGCTCTGTTTTTCGTACTGGTCTCAGGAATTGGCCAGGTGTACGCGTCGGCAACTTTTGAAGGGATAGTTAATCCGCTGTACGAGATTAAGCTGGCACTGCCGCTTGATGGGGTAGTTTCAAAGATATTCGTCAAGGAGGGTGATCATGTCGTAAAAGCGGCAAAACTTCTGAAACTTGATGATGCCTTGCAGAGTCTGGAGGTCACACGTCGTAAGGAGGTGTATGAGGATAACTCCGAACTGGATGCTAATAAAAAGAATATTGTGATATTAAAAGCGCTGCTTGATTCTTCACAAAAGCTCTTTGAAAGTACGGCATCAATAAGTCGCGATGAAGTGACTAATCTTGAAATGCAGTACCATACGTTAAATGGCAGGATAAATGTTGCAGACGCAAAGAAAAAGCAGGAGTTGATAGAGTACAATATCTCGCGGGAGGTGCTGGCCCGCTATATTTTATTAGCCCCGATTGATGGCGTCGTGACCTCAGTCAGGATTAAGGAGGGTGAGTGGGCAAAAACCGGTGAGATGATGATCACCATTGTGGATAAGTCTGTCTGTGTTGTCGATTTCAATATTGAAGAAAGATTCGTCAGGACTTTAAAAACGGGTAGAACAGTGTCACTGCGGGTGCGAGAGGGTGACACAATGACGCTGAAAAAAGGGAAAATAGTTTTTGTTTCTTCCGTTGCCGATCGAGCCAGTGCTTTGGTCAAAGTAAAGGTGGAGTTTGAAAATAAAAACGGTACTGTTATTCCCGGCGTTATTGCCCAGATTTTATTTTAGATACCGATTGATTTGATGAGGCAACTTCCATGTCTGAAATAAAGCAGTCTCTCTCACAAGAAAGTGGGAAATCAGTTCTTGAGGCTATCAAAGGTCTGCGCTGTTTTGAAGGTGATGAAGTCGCATTTTGGGATGTTTATTTAAAGTATATCAGTGTGTTGTGCAAATCTCCGCTCGCGGTTCACTATGTAGTGCAGAATGCTCAATGGCGTGCCATGCATGAATGTTATGGTGATGAAGGATTCTCTCCCCGTATCGACCTTGCGCAAAATTTGGCCGAGCGGGCACTGCAAAACAGTTTTGCTTTTGAACGTCTTGAAAAACCACTCCCCGGCTTTTCCCAGCCATTCTCCGTTGTTGTCAAGCTGGATGCTGCTGCCAGCGGTAATCAATCTATTCTCCTGGTAATTCTTGATAAAGCAAACGCGCAACAATTTAATGACTTGATAATCAGGATTCAACTCGTTACGGACATCCCGGAAAATTATTATCGTAATAAGCAAATCATCCCCGCAGTAACAGTCAATCCTGGCGAACGATTATTGGCCAGCGTTATTGATATTGCCACGATTGTAAACAGTAAGGACCGGTTCCTGCTGGCTTGCATGACTCTTGTTAATGAACTGGCGTACCGGTTTGATTGTTCACAAGTGAGTATCGGGTGGCTAAAGAACGGGTATATTCGCACCGTAGCAATCAGCAACAGGGAAAACTTTGAACGGCAAAGCGAAATAATCAGTGACCTCGAAGCGGTTTATGAAGAAACGTTCGATCAGGGAACTCCATTGGCGTGGCCGCCGCTGAGTGAGACCTATTGCGTAGATAGAGCCCATTCAGCGTACTGCAATAACTACAATATGTGTCAGATTGTCTCGGTTCCGTTGAGCATTCAAGGTTCTGTCATGGCTATTCTTGTGCTTGAGAGAAAAACCTCTGGACTTGAAAATGGCTCTCTGGAGGCAACCAAAGTTCTGGTGGAGCAGGTCTCCCCATGGCTTGAAATGTTACAACACAGAAATAGATGGTTTGGTGCCAGAAGTGCGACCGCTTTGGCGCGTACGCTCGATAATTTGTTAAGTGTTGAACATAGTCTGGTGAAAATTGCGGTTACTGCTTTGTTAGTTGGCATGCTGTACCTCTTTTTTGGTGAGTTGGAATATACCATTGAAGGGAGCGCGGCGCTAAAAACTGACTCTGTCGGATATTTGTCGGCGCCTTTTGACGGCGTTATCAGCGAGGTAAGCGTTCACGAAGGTGATCTGGTGAAGAAGGGTGACGTGCTCCTAAAGCTTGATACCAAAGAGCTTGTTCTGAGAGCGGCACAGAGTTCAGCCGATGTAACCCGTTATACGCGTGAATCTGAAAAAAGCCGTGCACATGAAGCGTTGGCAGATATGAAAATTGCCCAATCGCGTGTAGATGAAGTACAGGCGGAGTTGTCCCGCGTACAGCACCACCTTGGTCAAGCAGCAATAAAAGCTCCTTTTGATGGCGCAGTGGTCGAAGGTGATAACAAAAAGCTGATGGGTGCGCCGGTTTCAAAAGGAGACATGCTGTTAAAAATTGCCAGGATCGATGCCATGTATCTGACGGTAAAGATTCACGAACGCGATATTGGTGAATTCAGGGAACATGAAAAAGGGAGATTGTCGCTGCTGAGCAGGCCGAACGAGACCTTCGCGATTACTATCGATCAAATTATCCCGATGGCTGAGGTAGATCAAAAGGACGGCAATATTTTTGTGGTAAAAGCGGATATAAACGATGCTGCACAGGCTTGGTGGCGGCCCGGTATGAGCGGCATTGCAAGGATTGACGTTGGCAAGCGGAGAGTTATATGGATACTCTCACACCGACTGATTGATTTTATCAGAATGCAGTTGTGGTGGTAAAATGAAAGGCAGCCTGTTTAGTGAGTCATGGTATAAAGTCGCTAATATCAAGGTCAGTCTGCTTGATGCGGTTGATGTGCAGAAGCAGTTCTATCGGGGTGAGTTGTGGTATGTGCTGAAGGATCGTTTTAATAACAGCCATTTCAAGGTGACCGCTGAAGCGTACAGATTTATTGTCATGCTGGAAACGGATAAGACCATCAATGAGGTTTGGGAAGAGTGTATTGCCGAATATGATGACAGTGCGCCGACTCAGGATGAGGTTATATCACTGCTTTCACAGTTGCATATAAATAATCTGCTCAATTATAAAAACCAGCCAAATAATGAGTTTATTTATGAACGTCAGTCTGAAAAGAGAAAAAAGGAGCTAAAAAATAAAATAATATCGCTGATGTCGATCAAAATCCCACTCTGGAACCCTGATAAATTCCTGAACATTGTCGCACCGTTTCTGAATGGAATCGTCAGTAACAAGGGGTTGATGGTATGGTTGCTGGTCGTTGTCTCCGGCATAAAAGCGACGATAGACAATAGACACCTGATTTATGACAATACTCAGGGGATGTTGGCGCCATCAAGATTGTTCTATCTCTATATTGCGCTGGCACTTCTTAAATTGCTCCACGAAATGGGGCATGCAATCATGACCAAACGCTTCGGGGGGGCGGTGCACACGGTCGGCGTCATGTTTCTGGTTTTTACACCGCTTCCGTATATGGATGCAACCAGCAGCTGGTTTTTCCAAAGCCGCTGGCAGCGGATGCTGGTAGGATCAGCCGGCATGCTTGTCGATTTCTTTTGTGCTGCGGTTGCGGCACTGATATGGTCACAAACGGGTGACGGCCTGCTTCATACGGTCGCCTTTAACGTTATGATCGTTGCCTCAATATCCAGCTTCGTCTTTAATGCGAACCCGTTAATTCGCTTCGATGCCTACTATATTCTCTCCGATTTTCTCGAAATTCCGAATCTTGCCCAACGTTCACGGCAGCAGTGGATCTACTGGATAGAAAAATACCTGTTTGCTGTGGAGCATTCTGTCTCTCCGTCTCTCAGCCATAAGGAAGCGTTCTGGCTTTCTTTGTACGCTGTGACCAGTTTTCTGTATCGAGCTTTCATCGCGGTCGTCATTGTCCTGTTCATCGCTGACAAGTTTTTGGGTATCGGCTTATTGCTGGCGATCCTGTCGATTGCCGTAGCGACCATATTGCCGGCCAAGTCACTTGTTACCTATCTGGCAAAAAATCCGAATCTTGTACGCTCCAGAAAACGGGCAATATCTGTCTCGGCGCTTGTGTTGCTGGTGATAATAATTATGGTCACTCTCATTCCTTTTCCTTACGCTATTCGTGCCCCGGTAGTTGTTGAGGCGAAGGAATTTTCAAAGGTGTATGCGACGACAGAGGGGGTTTTGCACAAACTGTCCTTCAAAAACGGCGATCATATCTCAAAGGGGGATGTCATTGCGCTGCTTTCCAATATTGATCTGGAATCTGAAATTGCTACAGTCAAGGCTGGTATGCTCCAGAATATGGCGCTGAAGCAGCGGGCAATGTCCGAGGCAAACGACGACTTGAAGCCCCTTGCCGTGCGGGAACAGATGCTGCGGGATCAACTGAGGCATCTTGAACAGAAGAAAGCCGGAATGAGCATAGTTGCCGAGAATACTGGCGTTTTTGTTGCGCCGGATGCGGGGGCGTTTATGGGGCGGTGGCTGAAGCGTCAAACACGGCTTGGCTCAATTATTTCTTCAGGGAATTTTAAATGTTCGGCGATTGTTTCCCAGGAGCAGGCTTTTGACCTGTTTAAAGAAAAGAACCTTGCCGCATCAATAAAGCTTTACGGAAGTAATACTGAAAAATTGAAAGTTCACGATATTGTCGTTATCCCTTATCAAAAAGAAGAGCTTCCTTCAGCTGCACTTGGCTGGTTTGGCGGCGGTGATGTGTCCGTCTCGTCATCAGACAAAAGCGGCACAAAGACCATCGAACCGTTTTTTGAGGTGATTGGTACAATAGAATACGGAACAACTGCCAGCGCGAAACTGTTACATGGACGGTCAGGTGTTTTGAGGATGAAGTTGCCGTCTGTGCCGTTGTCTGTCCAGTTGTACCGATTGGTTAAACAGACCATACAAAAGCGCTATAAGGTGTAATCCGGGTATTCGCGATGTGTTGGATAATGGATGTTACGAATGAAAGATATTTATAAATTTTATACGGGGGTTGATAGCTTCTTTTACGGTCTTTACGGATGGTATAAAAGAACGGAATTTTCTACAACCCACTTAAGAAAAGATGCCACAACGGTTTACAATTATTCTTTATCATTGGCTGAACTGGATGACGAAGAGCTTTCAGCAAAAATTCAAACTCATAGAAGACCTTCGCGAAATGACGCCGAAGAAGTCTCGGCATATTATGTAATGGGTCTGCTCTGTGAGGCGTGTTACCGAGTTCTCGGCATAAGGCCGTATATTGAACAGATAATGGGAGCGTTGGCAATTAACCGGAATGTTGCTATTCAGATGCAAACCGGGGAGGGTAAGACCATTACTGCCGCTATTGCCGCCGTGATGGCCGCGTGGGGTGGCGGCCCGTGTCATGTTGTCACCTCCAATGATTATCTGGCTAAAAGGGATGCGGAGCTAATGCGACCTCTCTATGAACGGTGCGGGTTGTCAGCCGGCTACGTTATTTCCGGCATAGAGCCGCCTGAACGCAGGAATGCATATAAACGGGACATCGTCTATTCGACAAGCAAGGAGTTGCTGGCGGATTATTTGCGTGACAGGATGTCGGAAGATGCGGAATCCGCGATTACCTGTGAGGGGATCCGTGCACTTGTTTCCGATGGTGCTGTTAGTGGCAAAGTGATGCGTGGACTTCATACTGCGATTATTGATGAAGCCGACAGTGTGTTGATTGATGAGGCAACCGTGCCGCTTATCATCGCTGTTTCCGGCAGTAGCCCTCTTTTAAATGAGGCAGTCAGAACGGCTTTTGCCATTTCCGAGGAACTTGAGCAGGGGCGGGATTATCTTGTCAGCCTGCAGGCGAAATATGTCTCTATTACCGGATCCGGCAATGAAATAATTGAAGCCACTGCTCACCGATTGCCTGCAGCCTGGAGAAACAGTGACCGCTCATCGTATCTGGTAAAACAGGCAATCATAGCCCGGTTCTGTTATCACCGCGACGTCCATTATGTGATTGATCAGGGGAAAATTGTTATTGTTGATGAAAAAACCGGTCGTATGATGGACGGCAGAAGTTGGAGCGGCGGTTTGCATCAGGCGATTGAAGTAAAAGAGCATCTTGAAAATTCTGATCCTACCCATGCTCACATCAAGATGAGCTTTCAAATGTTTTTCAGGTTGTATGATAATCTTGCCGGGATGAGTGGGACTCTGCAAAACGTAGAGAAAGAGCTCTGGACGGTATACAATCTGCCGGTCGTGAAAATTCCGACACATGCACCTAAAAAACTGCTTTGTTACCCTGAAATAGTTCTGAAGTCGTACGAAGATAAATGGTGTGCGGTTATTAAAGACATCAAACATCATACATCTCGGGGGAGGGCTGTTCTGGTCGGCATACGGAGTGTCAGGGAGAGTGAGGCACTCTACACGCGATTGTTGGGGGCGGGTATTCCCTCAACTGTTCTGAACGCTCTTCGTCACGAAGAAGAAGCGCGCATTATCGCCGATGCCGGCAGATGGGGACAGGTAACCATTGCGACAAACATGGCAGGTCGAGGGACCGATATCGTCGTTGATAAAGAGGTGCTTGCGGCTGGCGGATTGCACGTTATCGCCACGGAGCGTCACGAGTCGCGCCGGGTGGATATGCAGCTGTTTGGTCGAACCGCCCGTCAGGGTGACCCCGGTAGCGCCCAAATGATTGTCAGTCTGGACGATGAAGTCATAAAAATATTTTCCCCCACACATTTAGCTCCTCTTTTAAAAACCCTGGTACATTCCCGTGGTCGCATAAATGTTGCTGTATGGTGGTTTCAAGCGGTTCAGTTCTTTGCGGAAAAATCAATATCCCGTTTACGAAAAAAGCTCCTGCAACAGGATCTGGCACTGAGCAAGGCGTTGTCCTTTACCAAATATTAAACAATGACGCGGTTTTCAGAGGAATCATGAAAAGGTTTATACTACTGGGCATGGCTGCTGTATTTTGTCTGTTGTGTGCTGGTTGCGGAGATGCCGGTTCCGACCAGCCGACGAGTTATGTCGGCGTGTTTAAATCTGTCAGCACATCCAATGACAAGATTGTTATGCTCACCATTACCAAGGATGATGGCACTCTGTATGAAGGTACGATTGATACCCTTCCGATCAAGGGGACATGGGGGATTGCTGAAAGTGACGCTCTTGGACTGATAACGAATCAGCTGAATAAAGGGTACGACAAATATTTTATTTATTTTTCCCTGGATATCGGCGGGTCAGCCATTTCCGGAACGGCTTACAGGCAGTAGAGGTTTGTGGCTGTCTCCCGTTTTGTTTCGCGGGTAACTCCGTCTTTTTCAGGATTCCGCTTACGGTTGTTTTTGAAATAGTAACAATAAACGCATCATTTTGGAGGATACAATTAAAAGAATGTCTAGTACCATGTAACAGCTATAATTTTGGATAAAGACGCGCTAATCTGATCCGAGCGTCTGATGTTGTGAACTGCCAGTTAATTTTTTTAGTACGGTTGTTTCTTTCTTTTTCCCCTGCGACCACTGCCGTCTGGATGGTCGGCATACCTGGAATCCGGCGATCAAGGCACTGTCCCTTAAGGACGCTGAGTTCAATCTCCGCCATGTTCAGCCAGCTGCCATGCTTGGGTGTGTAATGTATGTCAAGTCGTTCCGCCAGTCTTCTGGCCTCTTTTGGTTCAAATGTTTCGTAGAGTGAGGCGATACTGTGAGTATTCAGGTTATCCATAACCAGACGTACCTTGATCGCATCAGGATAGCGTTCGTCGAGCATCTGCTTGATCTGCAACGCCCAATCTTTTCTGGTTCGGTGTTCTGTGATAGCAACGTGTCTCTTGCCGCCCAGAGGTTCCACTTCCTTAAAGATTTCTACCACTCCGTTTCTGACGTATTCATCGTCAACACGTACCGGGTGTCCCGTATAATCGTAAGCTATGATCTATCACCTGAGGTGAACAGTGCTGCAAGCCAATCATCACCCAAATGAACTTTCAACCAGTGGTAACAGCTTGTCCGCCCATGGAATATTCATCTTAAATACCAGCAAGCGCTGTGAGTCAAACGCACTCTTGTTTTCCCAGGCTCTCATTTTTTTTGTCGTCAATGGTTACCAGATCAGCCGTGATATTGATCGCTGTAGCATAATACTTATCAACACCTGCTGCGTCTCGGAAGATAAAATCGAAACATCTTTGTCCGCTCTGGCCTTGGCCAAGCCCTATGCTGAACAGAAACAGATCGTTCTTCTGGGGTGTCTTGCCACGCTCCCGACGGAGCGTCTGGAACGGCACCATCTGATCTGCATCGGCCCCAAGGATTTGACCTCTCTCGACAACTATTTTGAACATCATGTTTCTATCCATGACATCCCGGTAAATCATCTCCCCCCGGAATTGTTCACCTCAGGGCAGGGCCTGGGAGGACGTGACTACTATATTCTTATCGCCCAGGGTTGTTCCAACCACTGTTCATACTGTAATATCAAACGAGCAAAGGGAAGTGTGAGAAGCGAGCCGATCGTGGTGATTTGTGATCAGGTCAGGCGCGGACTTAGTCGCGGAGTGAGAGAGTTTTCTTTCCTGGCTGATGATTGTGGCAGTTACGGTGACGATATCGGCACGGATCTGCTGCAGCTTATTGAGACAGTGCTCCGGATTGCCCCCGACTTTACGCTCAAACTGCTCTACATATACCCGGATTTTTTACATAGGCGCTTTGGCGATCTAAAGAGAATATTCCAATCGGGAAGAATCGGCTATGCCCATATTCCGGTACAGTCGGGATCACAGCGGCTGCTGAATTTGATGAGCCGAAACTATGACATCGCTGCGGTTATGAGCTGCATAAGCCAACTGCGTAACATTTCACCGCAGACAAAGCTGGTTACCCATATCTTGGTCAACTTCCCCACTGAAACGGAGGAGGATTTTCTCGCTTCTCTTGCCGTAGCCGCCGCCTTTGATGATTCAATCTTTTTGCAGTTTTCCGAAAACCGGGAAACCGGTGCTGCAATACTGTATCCGAAGGTCACTGGACAGGAAGCAAACGCACGTCTTGATGCCGCCTCCCGGTTTGTCAATCAGCGCGTAACCGGCAGCGGCTGCGTCATTTCAGACTTCAACTGCACGACTCCCTATAACATTTTGAAGGGACAACGGTAACCCCATGCCTCTACCCCAAGTGAAAGTAGTTCAGTTGACCTTAACAAACCGCTGTCAATGCAATTGCCTGCATTGCGGCGTGTCGGGGCTTCGCCAAGTTGTCAGCGATGAACTCTCCCTGGAACAGATTAACGCCATTTTTCCGGAACTGAAGCATGCGGGATGCCAGATCATCGATCTGTTCGGGGGGGAACCGACACTGCGGAACGACCTCTTTGAGATCATCTCTCTCGCCAAATCTTTTGGCTTCATTGTGTCGCTGGAGACGAACGGCCTGCTGCTCGATGACACATATATTCAACGCCTAGAGAGGGCGGGGCTTGACCAGATCTATCTGAGTCTTGATGACTACCGAGCGGAACAGCATGACTTGCAGCGAGGCAAAACCGGAAGTTTTGACCGAGCCTTACGGGCATTAGTGGCAGGTGCGAAGAGTCGCATCATCATGCATGTGTCTGTTGTGCCAAGGTCGCGCGAGTTTTTTGAAAGTGGGGACATCAACCGATATATGCAATTTGTTCTTGACCATGGTGCCAAGCAGGTGCGGATGCTGTTGCCCCGGTTTGTCGGCGATTCGACCGGGGCGGCGGGGGGGAACCTTGGATCGGGATCTGAACGGGAACTCTTTGCCCATGTTGATCCCTGTTTTGCCGACTATCTGTATGTCCATACGCCGGGGACGCCGCTTGGGGAGAACAATGTCTGTACGGCCAAACATGTGTTCTGCCATATCATGAGTAACGGCTGGGTTGCCCCGTGCCCCTATTTCCCCCTGGTGTTCGGCGACGCTACTCGCGAACCGCTGGTTGATGTTTTCGAACGGATCCAGTCTCACCCGCTTGTGCGGCTGGGAGGACAATTCTGTCCGATGCGGAACGAAGAGTACCTTGATGAACATATCAACAAACTGCTGAAGGATAGCCCGTTCCACCAGATCTACGTTGAAAATCAGATAGATCTTGGTGCCCCCTGTCTGCAGGGGTGTAGCGGTTGTTCTTATGGCGATATTGTGGAGGCAAGACCGGTGGCGGAGCTGTTGCGAGAGGTACATCAGCTTGATCCGGAATATTGCCAGGTTGAGTTCTTTGGTGGCGATGCGCTGCAGCATGATGATCTTTTTGTAATTCTTGATGCGTTACCATCCAAAATTAAAGTGACGCTGTGGACATCAGGGCGCCAGGCGGAGCATTCCGAGGACTTCTGGAGGCGGTTGCGTTCCTATCGTATCAACGCCGTCAAAATCCTGCTGCCGCTGGACCTCACCGCTCATGGCGCCACCCCGGACAGCCGGTTCGTTCTGGAAAACGCCCTGCATACCATACGAACGCTTGTCGATAACAGAATCCCCGTTTATCTTTATTTGCCAATGGTAAACCTGCAGGCTCCCCAGTCACTCGGCAAACAGCGTCTGTTACGTTCCGGAGTCGAACGGATTTATGCCTTTGCCCGTGACGAAGAAAAACCTTTATCCAATGCGGTTGCCTGTTTTGGCCGGGAGTTGGGGAGGGTCAGGTTATTATGGGCACAACAGCAGGATCGCCTGCCCAGGGTTCCGCAATGAGAGTAAAGATCGAAAACCTGCACAATATGTGCGAAAACAATACCCATTCCCTCACCAGGGTCAGGAACTATTTTCTGGTCAACGGCCACACGGTATCGGATGCTGATTCTGCCGCCGATATGGTGTTCGTTGGCGGTTGTACGGTTACGGACCTGATGCGTGTTCGTTGCGTACGGAATATTGTCAAGATGATGCGGGAGCAACCGGAGGCGCAATTCGTCGTATTTGGCTGCCTGTCTGCTTTTCCGGAAGAGTTGAGGACCATGGCTGCCTCAGAGCTGAAGCGCCTGCACATTGTCACCTATCAGGAGTGTCATGCGCTGGACCGCCTGACCGGTGCGCGGATCCCATTCCAGGCGGTCAGCGCCAACCTGTTGCACGGTCATGTTCCCTACCAGTACCGGATCGGGCCGTCGGACTCCTATGTCCTGATTGCCCAGGGGTGCGGCAATGATTGCAGTTACTGCAATATCAAGAAGGCCAAGGGGTATGTCGCGAGCCGTTCAATAGAGGTGATTGAGGAGGAAGTCCGCGAGTTATGCCGGAACGGCGTAAATGTGATCACATTGCTGGGCGATGACTGCGGTTCTTACGGACTTGATATCGGTACTGATCTTCCTGCCTTACTGACTCGCCTGGCCTCAATTTCTCCCGCTTTGAAGTTCAAGCTGTTCACTATATTTCCTTCCCTGTATCTGCAGTATGCCAGTCAGCTTGAACCTTTTTTCGCCAGCCGCCGTATCCCGTACGTATGTTTGCCGGTTCAGTCCGCTGCTCCGAGAATTCTCGAACTGATGAACCGCAGCTATGATCCCGACCTCCTGGCCGACGCTATTGCCACAATTCGCTTTCTCGACCCGGAAGCCTACATATATTCTCATTTCATATACAATTTTCCAACCGAAACACGTGAGGAGTTGGAACTGAGCGTCGCTTTTTCCAGATACTTTGATCACTGCGTGTTTATCGCCTATGGCGAAAACAGTGCCACGCGCGCGGCTGGGATAACTCCCAAGGTGAGTCGGCAGGAATGTGACGCCAGAACCGTTTATCTGAAAGAGCTGATACGGCAGAAGCGCCTGACAGCGTTTTTGGTGCCGCAAACATGATGTCGCGCGAGAGCCAAGGTAACGGTATTGATCTGTCAAGATATGCGGTTATACCGGTCTGGTATAGCTGCAACAATGATTGCAGTATCTGTATGCTGGCCAACGTAAAGCATAAACTTGGTACAGTGAAACCGGAGGCGTTCCGGTCATTGGTGCGCGGACTCGTTAAAGATGGCCGCTATGACGGCCTGATCCTTTCCGGTGCCGAGATCACAACTTTTGAGTATCTTGAACGGTATGTCAAAGAAGCTTCTTCTTACGGCCGGTTTAATAAAATTCAGCTCCAGACTAACGGTCGGCGGCTGGCGGATCGTGACTACGTGCACCGCCTTGTCGATGCCGGTGTTAACGAGTTTTTTGTCAGTGTCCACGGTCTTGAGCCGGTTCATGACGCTATTACCCGCGTACCGGGCTCATTTCGGGAGACCATGGCCGGGATCGTGAATCTGAGCAAATTTCCGGTAAACATAATCACGAATACAGTCCTGACTCGCTGCAATTACCATGGAATTGTGCCGCTGCTGCGCCTGCTCTGCGACGGTCCGATATGCGAACTGCATATGTGGAACTATTTCCCCATGGAGCGGAGCGATACGCAGGATATGATAGTAAGCATGCACGATGTTATGGCGCTGTTTCCCGATGTTGTGAAAATATTGCTTGCCACCGGTAAACAGCTGGCTCTGAAAGGTTTTCCAGAGTGCATTTCCCCCGGTGCCCCCTGCTTTGTTGATAGTCGATTTCCGCTCAATCTGATTCAGGATGACTTCTGGTCAGAATTTGGCAAAAACGGTTTTGCAACATGTTGTTTTCGGGAAATATGTACCTCTAAAAGGTGTTGGGCCTTATCCCGCGCCTATATTGAAAAATACGGAGATGAACACCTGATTCTGACACCTCGCACAGGAGGACAGCAATGACCGGAACACCTTTTGCGCTCGAATACGCTTCAAATAACGAGCGGCTGATGAACTATTGTCTGGCCGAGTACCCACCCGTGGCCCCCACCGCCGGGATGCTCAGATCGTCGAACCTGCTATTCCAAACGTTTGTCGATACTGTTGATAGTGAAAAACAGTTCAAGCTTGTGGAACTGATCAGAGCAGCATTTGGTGAATCCAATGCCGTTTGGGGGGTCAAATGGGATGGAAACGAAATACGTTGGGAATATTATTTTTACGATTACCGCCGCCGCATGCGCGAGAGATCAATTTCCCTGTTCATCGATGCTATCTCAACTCTGGCTGTCTGCCCCGTAGCAATCAACGAAAATCTGCACTACTTCATGTTTTCCATCGATATTGACCAACAACTCCTGAATTCAGGGCAATTGAATGAGATCCATATGTATATGGGCAACGTATTAAGCAGGTACGGGTCAGGGATCTGCTATTCGTTGACAGCGAGTGGGAAACGTTTGGAAAATTTCTATTTCTTCCTTGATGCCCATAAGAATATCGAGGCTATCATCGTCAAAATCTGCCACTCAGCAGTTGTAGACGTAGATAGACAAAATGTTGGCATCATTTTGTGGCCTGAATTGGCAAACTGCCGCATCATCTGTATTGCAAACAAACAGCAAAACGATTGCATCTACTTCTCAGGCATTACGATCCACCAGCTGCTGTTCTTTCTTCGTCGGCTAAACTATCCGGCTGACGTCATCTCGTACATCGACGCCAACAAGGCACAGCTGGATTATATGCTCTATGATGTCGGCTTTGATTATCGAATGGAGGGGGGCGAATTGCTGATCGTCAAGAGTGGCTATTATGGCATTTTCTGATCCGGAAGCGGGTGAACTGCAATTCGACTATCTGCTGGTAGACGCCTTCATCGTCGACCTGGTGTCTGCGCGGGCGCTGTCGTCGGCCCTTGAAATGGGCGTAGTCGATCTGTTTCTTGACCATGGCCGGTTGACTGTCGCAGAGTTGCAACAGAGGGTCACTTTTGAACCGAGCTGCATAAAATTGTTCCTGGATCTGCTTATCCATGCCGGGGTGATTGCCGGAGATAATGAGGGGTACGTTCTGACCCCCCGTTTTATGAAGGTGCTGCCTTACCGGGATCTGCTGGTCGCCAAACTCGATTTTGCCCATTTTGCGGCCCATGATTTTATTGACTCATTTTCGTTCATGATTTCCGATGTCCGTGCGTTCAGAAAGCGCGCCGGGATGTTCCGCTTGTTCAATTACGGCAACAGTACGGTGCAAACGCCCGAAAACCACCAGCGCACCATGAAGTGGATGCGGATAACAACGGTGCTGACCAAGTATGAGGCACAGGCATGCTTCTCTAAACATAGCTTTTCAGGCTATCGCCATATGCTTGACATCGGCGGGAACAGCGGTGAATTCGCCCTCCAGGCTTGCAGAAACTACCCTGAATTACGGGTGACTGTCTTTGACCTGCCGGTGGTTTGTGATATCGGGCAACAACACCTCGCCAAAGAGCCGGAATCGGGCAGAATAACTTTTACCCGTGGCAATGCATTGGTCGAAGTGTTGCCGGCAGGTTTCGATCTCGTTACGTTCAAGTCTGTGCTGCATGATTGGCCGGAACGGGAGGCCCTCATGTTTCTCGACAAGGCGTGCCGTGCCCTGCAAAAGGGAGGAACAATTCTGGTCTTTGAACGGGGAGCGTTTGAGACCGGTGCGTCAGGGCTTCCATATTCGCTCATCCCGATGGTGCTTTTTTCCCACACGTTCCGCACTCCGGAATGGTACTGCGATTACCTTGCGGCGCACGGCTTCGTCTCGATTTCAGTGCAGTGGGTTCGTCTGGACGTGCCTTTTATGCTCGTAACGGCAGTAAAAGAGTAATGCTCCGGCTGGAGTTGTGAACAAATGCATATAGACCCTCGGTCTGATCGCCCTCCCATATCCCGTTTGACCCTTCAGGTCACTGATGCCTGCAACCTGCGGTGTGTCTACTGTTTCAGCGGGGAAAAGGGGTGTGCCGATACATTCGTTTCGGAAGAGGATTTTGGTTACTTCCTCGGCTTCTGCCTGAGAAACGGTATGCGTGGCATCCGTCTTACCGGCGGTGAAACCATGTTGCATCCGCATCTGCACCGGTTTGTCCACCTTGCGGTCCAGGTGGGTATGCCGGTGCATATTTTCTCAAACTTCACCCTGAAGGACTGTCTCAACGCGTTTGACGTTCCGGGAAAAGCCTTAAGTTTTCTCGTCAATGTGAATGACAGAGATACTTATGACAGCAGTGCCTGGGATAATCTGACCAAAAACCTGGAACTGGCTGCGAGCTGCGGTTATTCGACTGTTCTCGGCTACACTGTCCATGAGGTCCCGTTTAAAATACCGCATATTATGCAATTGGCCGCAGAGTACTGCGTACAAAAAATCCGGATCTCACCAGCCAAGCCGACTATCGGCGCAGGCAAAAACCGGTGGCTGAAATCTGACGAAATGCGGGCATTTGCCGAGTCAGCCATGCAATTGTCGCAGGAATTAAAATCGGTCGGCAGGCTGCTCGTACTGGATTGTCCCATTCCGTTTTGCCAGATTCCTCAAGAGCATATCCACTTTTTTACCAAGGAGCTGAAGCTGACCGGTAAATGTGATTTTGGCACCTCGGTTAATGTGAACCTTGAGGTAGGCCACTGCTACGTCACCAACTCACTGCTTGCGAAACGGCCGCTCAGCAGTTTTCGCAACGCATTTGAGATGCTTGATTATAAACTGGGATTAGTGCGGGAACTGGATCTTCTCTACCCGCCGTTATCCACATGCGTGGGGTGCCGCTTCTTGGCACAGGGGGTATGCGATGGTGGCTGTTATGGTACGCGCCATCAGGCCATCGTTGGGCGGGAGGTTTCTCATGATTGATATGGACTCCAGCGGCCCGGCCATGCACGGGAAAGCCCCATCCTTACTTGATCTTGGGATGCGGCTGCATGTGCCGTACAACAATGATTTTGGTCTGATCAATAAGCTCATCCCATATGCGCCATATATCAGATCAATTTATCTCCCTTGCAACCATAACGTGCTCGGATCAGGCCGAAACGAGGGTAGGGCCACCAACAGGAACTGGGATAGCTATGATGCCGAGGTGAAGGATATCGCGAAAATAGTCGCTCCCCACGGTATCAAGGTGAATATGCTCCTGAACTCCTTGCATGTTTCAGCTGACATTCTCAATAATTTTCATAGCTCTGCACTGTATCGCTATCTTAAAGAGTACGAATTCAGCGATGTTGAATGGTTGACAGTGGCGAACATACAGTTGGCGATGCTTTTGCGGCGGCATTTCCCACGTTTTAAGCTGGATGTCTCGGTGCTTGCCCTGATTGATTCGGTCAAAAGAGCCCAGTACTGGTACGATCTGGTCTGCCCGGATCTCTTCTGTCTTGATCTTGATCGAAGCAAAGATCTGCATTTGATCGAAAATATCACCTTGCGTACCGGAGTGCCGGTAAAGGTGTTGGTTATGGACTTTTGCCTGCCGGACTGTCCCTACAAGCCGTGGCATTATATTCACAATGCCCTGAAAGAAGAGAATCCCTTCAGCTGCTGGCAGCTTAGGGCTGACAAGCCCTGGTACTATTACAAGGGGAGGAGCATCCCTCCTTATTATCTGGGCCGCTACGCCGGGTTGATTCATGATATTAAAATTGTCGAGCGCAATTCGGATAGCGAAACAATACTCCGGAACGTTCTCCATTACGCTAAACAGAGTGATTCTCGATATATGCTCCCTGATGGAGGCATTGTACAAGCGGGAGTTATGCCTCCTGCCATATCGCCAAGTGTCGATAAACTGTATTACAATCTCAATTCAAAGCATCCGCTGTTTAAGCCGCTCCCTGACAATGTCTTCGAACGGACCCTCGGCTGCGACCTGAACTGTGGGAACTGCACCTTTTGTTATGACGTCTGGAAAGTTGAATGGCAGGTCCGGGAAAACTATGAACTTCTCGCCGGATATGTGCGGGAAATGTTTCCTGATCCGGCCTCGCAGCGTTATTATCTTGGCCTGCTTGATAACCTTCACGGCCAGCGTCATAATGTTGCATTTATTGCTGCAATCAGGGCGATGGAGGAGTACGTGGAAGAACCGTTCCGAACGGTGCTCGACTACTTCCTGGGGCTCGCATTAATTGAACTGAAAAATCCTTTGGCTGATGTCTATATCAAGCGCCTGAATGTTCCAGAACTGTGTGAACATCTGCGTCAGATGCAGGTCGTTTGCCGTGGTCAAGAGGTCATCACTTATACCGACTTTGATCCATACGATAAGAATTCATTTGTCTATCTGCGGCAGTTGGCATTGGATGCGAGCTCAGACAGTTCCGCTCGCTATAACCTGATAGAATCATATTTAAGGATGCGGGAGGAGAATACTGCTCAAGAACTGCTGGAATCAGTTGAACTGGATGAAGAGCTGCTCAAGAGGTTCTGTCTGGCCGCCTTTGATTCCAGTTGCTATGATATCGTAATCCTGCTGACTGAGCATCTTGAAAACGTTGCCGGTTTATCTGCCCCGTTATGTGCCAGATTCTCTGTTGTCAGGCAGTTTTCGAGGTTGGTGAAGGGGATGGCCCAAGAGGAGGGCGCTCCCCGTGTTTTTGGGACATCCAGCAGCTATAGTCAGAAAGAAAACTTTGCCCATCTCTTTCTGAACAGTATGTGCAATGGTATCAGGCCAAACCGACACGAATTGGAAGTGCTGGCGGTATATTGCGTAACCCTGCAAACAGAGAAATCCAGAGCGTTTGCCAAGATGATCTATGATTTCTATTTGACGCTTTTCCCGGATCAGCTGAAGATCTTAACTAAATTCCAGGAGCTCTTGTTCGATATGAACAAGAGAACAGAGGCTGATGAGGTCAGCAAGTTGATTGATCGGCTGAACCTGAAAAACAGGGGCGAATTGAACCAGTTATCTGACGTGAAATTATCTTTGAACGGGCAAACATATATGACAAATACTCCGGCAGCGCAACAGGAACAGTTTTTATTTGTAGATGCGCCACCGCTGGTGCGGAAAAAGGAAACGGATAGATTCAGAGGACATCCGGTCAGTAAGCGGATGCTTGAACTGATCGATACTCTCGGCGGCTGCTACCGTGTCGAACGCTCTTTCAAATTCACACGTAACCATCTCCTCTGTAACCGCTTTATCGTGACGGTTCCCCTGCGGGAAGGCACTGTCTGCCATAACCAGGCCGTCTCAATAATTTGCAGGGAACTGGCTATGCCAGAGTCCTACTGTAATTATTTTGTCCAACAAATTTTGACCGCAAAAAAGGTTCATTTCGGCTTTGAGGAAAATGGTAAAGATTGTGTTCTGAAGGTTTATCTGGAATTTCCTTATGACCACTCACAGCAGCTGCAGGCAGTGTCACTCTCCGATCCGTGGCTGTTGTTGCTGGGGTTTAAGTGGGATCCGTATGCACCCGGAGTCAGACGTGTCATTAGTCGTTACTCTGGACTTCCTTCATACACTCCGCAGCAAGTCCATGCCCTGGTTACAGAGCGATTTCCGCATACACAGGGCGGTATCATTTTGCCATTGGTTACGTCTATTCTCAAGATGTATGACAATAGCGCACCGAACATGCCGATGTGGTATCTTGATGTCACTGAAGAGGGAACGCCAAGACAGTCCTTTGATGTCAAAACATATCGAGCAAGGTTGCAAATCTCACATGTTTTGCCGATGTTGCGGGATTTATGCCGACATTACAATATCCCAGCCCATCAGGCTGAAAGCTATTTTAATACCATAAAAGGGCACAAATTCGGCCATCTGTCGTGTGGCATTGGCAGAGATGGCGAAGAATATATTGCCATTTATCATGAAGTTTTTGGTCAGAGCAAGTCATCATTGTTATAAGATAAGGTGGCGGGAAACGCCGCTGTGCTTCTTCTGAATAGACTGTGGGTCATTTTCGCCAAGAGTAACAGAGAAATATTCTTGCCATGCGCATCAGAATTACCAATCAGGTAGTTAAATATCACCCAATTAAGCAGTGACAGTACATCTTTCCCTGATCTGCTGCTGACATTACGGACCAGATTAAAACATGCCGCCAGTGATGCTCCCTCTTCTCCTTCATACTGTTGAGTTCATCAAGAGAAAGTTGGCGATACGTATCGGGTTCGCGTTTTGGTATTCCGGCTTCCGGATAGAGGGAAACCGCTCCTGCGCAGGCGCCGCCAATCCGCTCCAGAAGACCGTAGTCGTTGTTGAGTGAGACACCAGGATTCCGGGCGATTACCGCACGTATTTTTTTCTTCAGGCAGGAGATTGGCGAAGTACGGATGCGATTCATCATCAAGATACGGTTTATCTCGTAACGGCAGTGAGAGTGACAATGGTATTCTTGAATTTGCCAGCCAAATTTATTTTTTAGTACTTTACAAATAAATAAAAATGTAATAGATGGTTGCATTGTTTTAATCGAATCGATACCAGGTTTTAGAACACTCTGGCTCCACTTCCACTTAAGAGGAATTAATTATATGAACATCAAAATTATATTTGTCATATTTTTGTTTACACTTTCAGCATGCAACAGCAAGACAAAAGATGAATTATATGCTCAGGGAATCAAACAGCTTGAGGCTTCAAATCCGGGCGGTGCAGTTATCCTGTTCAAGAGTGCTCTGGAGCAGGATGAAAACTATCTGGACGCCCGCTTTCAGCTGGCTAAATGTTACGCAAAGTTGGGTAAGCTGGAACAGGCAGAAAAAGAGTTCAACAAAGTCCTCAAGCAGAATCCCGCCCGGGACGAGGTATTGATTGAATTGGCCGGTGTTCTTAATGCTTCAAAAAAGGGAGACGAGGCCTTCAAACTGGGACAACAATATCTTGCCATACACCCCGGCAGTGCCGAAGGTTTTGAAGTCCTCGGGATCGCCAGTGCAGTAAATAAACGTTTTGACGATGCTGAACGGTATCTGCTGCAGAGCGTTGCGGCTGATCAAACCCGTGCGAAAACCAAGCTGGAACTTGCCGCCGTGTATGTCTCTGTCGGCAAAGAGGCAAAAGCAAAAGACCTTCTGAATGAACTGATCAGGACAGATCCGAAAAATGCACGACCACTCTTTATGCTTGCCGCCATGGAAACACGAGCCGGTAATAGAGACAAGGCCCTGGAAATATATCATACGATAATGGTAAACCACCCCGAAGAGGCGGTTGCTTCGTACAAAATCGGAATTATCCATATAGAGAAAGGGGATCTGGATAAAGCCGACAAGACAGCCGATGATCTGTTGAGCAGGTTTCCAAAGCGGGCAGACGGACACCGCTTGAAGGGGCTTGTCAGTTATCATCGGAAAAACTATGCCGAAGCGATGAACTATCTGCAAAGCTCCCTAAAAATTGCACCGACACTTGAAGCATACCATTTTCTCGGACTCTGTTATTATAATCGCGGTGAATTGGAAAGCGCCCTGAGCCAGTTCCGTATAATCCTCGATCATGTTCCTGACTCACGCCAGGCCCGTCTGATGACCGGCACGATTCTGCTTGCCCAGAAACGGCTTGATGACGCCGTAACTGAAATTCAGAAGGTGCTGCAAAAAGACGACAGGGATGCTGTGGCCCATAATCTGCTTGGTAACGCATATATGGCCAAAGGCATGTTTGAAGATGGTATGCGTGAGTTTAACAAAGCGACAAAGATTGACCCCAAGATTGTCGACGCCTATCTGAAAAAAGGGTATTTCTATTTCAGCCGTGGAAAAAACGTCGAAGGCGAAACGGAGCTTACAACCGCTGTCCAAGCTGCGCCGGATGCTCTGAACAGCAGATTGCTGCTGGCCTCATACCATCTCAGATCTGGAAAAGGTGACAAAGCGCTCTCAGTTCTAAAATCCGGTTTGACCGGCAAAAAAAGTGACGCTTTCCTCTATAACAGCATAGCGGCGGTGTACTTCTCGCTGAACAATCAGGGTGAAGGGCTGAAAAGTATCCAAAAGGCCAAGGATTTGGACCCTGCCTTTCCCGCTTCGTACCAGAATATGGCGACTTATTTTATTGCTACGGGTAAATACGATAAAGCGATCGCCGAGTACACCGCCCTGTTGCGTAACGTTCCGACGAATGTCCAGGCGATACTCGGCCTGGCCGGGTTGTATGAAATTAAAGGCAATGACAATGAAGCGCTTGCGTACTACCAGAAAGCCGTGGACACAAAGCAGCCGGCGGCATTTATGGCAAAGGCCGGTTATCACCTGAAAAAGCGGGAAAATTCCAAGGCACTCAAGGTGCTGGATGAAGCGCTGGAAATTGATGCCAAAAACGTCGCAGCGCTGGAAATGAAAGGGCGGCTGCTGGTCAGCGATAAAAAATACAAAGCTGCGCTCAGAGTTTTTGAAGACGTTGAAGCGATCAACCCTGAGGCCGGTATAGCGCTGAAAATAGGCGCGTATGTCACGATGAAGGACACTGAAAAGGCGGTTGAGCAGGCGCAGAAGATTATTGAAAAATATCCGAGCTCGGCACGGGGCTATATGGTCCTTGGCTCTATCTACGAAAGCCAGAAAGATTACGCCCGTGCCATCGGCGAAGTTAAAAAGGGTCTCCGGGTGGATGGCAATAATCCTCAGGCGTTTGTCTATCTGGGAAATCTTTATGAAGCGTCGCGTGATTATACTCAGGCAATGACGGCATACGAGGAAGCCTGCCGTAAAAAACCGGATTTTGTGCCGGCACTCTTTGCTCAAGGGGCGCTTCTCGACCAGAGCGGAAAAAAGAAAGAGGCCGTGAGCAAATATAGAACCGTACTCGAAAAATCGAATAATTATGTGCCGGCACTCAACAATCTTGCCTATCTCTGCGCCTCGGGTTACGGCAGCAAGGAAGAAGCACTGAGGCTGGCGATTACCGCGTTCAAGCGGGAAGCCGGAAACGCCGGCATAATGGACACACTTGGTTTTGCCCTGCTCAAAAACAATCGCCTCGAAGACGCCAAAAAAGTACTGGAAAAAGCGGTCAGCATGTTGCCGGATAACCCTACCGTAACGTATCACCTCGCTCTGGCATATAAAGAATCAGGGGATAAGCCAAATGCCCTGAAAACTCTGCAAAAAGCCCTGAAACAGGGAGATTTTGCCGATGCAAAGGCCGCTGCGTTACTTGTTGCCGAACTGAAAAAATAACAGAGGCCTCCTTGAAGTTCAAAGCAATTACTCTCATAGTTGTCGATGCCCTGCTTGCCCTTGTAGCGCTTTTTTCAGCCGCTACAGTGAGGTTCGACTATTCTGAAATTAGCCAGAGGCTGCTTGAGCCCTTCACAATGTATATTGTGGGCGTTTTTATTGCCATTATTCTGTTTTCTTCGCATCTGATGGAAGTCTACGATCGGAACAAAAATCTTACCAAGCGGGCAATACTCATTAATGTAACGTTCGGGACGGTCACCACCTTTTCCCTCCTCTCGGTAGTGCATTATCTTGTCCCTGATCTTGTCCTGGGACGAGGAGTACTGGTAATTTCCCTCGGTATTTTTGCGTTGTTACAATTCTGCTGGCATTCACTCTATCTGGTCGGAAAAAAGCACCCCGGTTTTTTGCAGAGGGTTCTGGTTCTTGGGACCGGTCCCCTGGCTGCCCAGATAGGAGAGATGGTCTCCTCAAAGGGACAGAACTTTACACTTGCCGGGTATGCTTCCTGTCATACCAATTCAAAAGGAGATGATCAGGAACCGGCACAGATTGATGTCCCTCAGGATATGGTCCTGGGTAATTGTGACACTCTTCTGGATATAGCGCTGCGGGCTCAGGCTGATGTTATTGTCGTGGCCCTTTCAGAGAGGAGAGGGGTGTTCCCGCTTAAGGATGTTCTTACGTGCAAACTGAACAGCATTCAAGTCATGGATGCCCCGTCATTTTACGAGCTTATACAAGGCAAGCTGATGCTTGAATCGATCACTCCGAGTTGGTTCATCTTTTCCAGCGGCTTCCGCAGGACAACCATCTTCAGCATCAGCAAGCGTGCTATTGATATTATTTTGGCTATGACAGGGTTGCTGGTTACGCTGCCATTCTTTCCTTTGATTGCCCTTGCAATCAAGATTGATTCCAGAGGGCCGGTTTTTTTCAGACAAAAACGTGTTGGCAATAAGGAAAAACCTTTTATTCTCTATAAGTTCAGGACAATGGGGCAGGATGCAGAGAAGGGAACCGGCGCGGTCTGGGCAGAGAAGAATGATCCCCGTATAACCAAACTCGGGCGTTTTTTCAGGGGGTCACGGATCGA
Organism: Deltaproteobacteria bacterium; assembly: GCA_019162745.1. Classification (GTDB taxonomy): domain Bacteria; phylum Desulfobacterota; class Desulfuromonadia; order Geobacterales; family Pseudopelobacteraceae; genus JACRCG01. The sequence goes on from JAFLLC010000228.1 coordinate 30,092, forward strand.
TGAAATCCCTCAGCTGATCAATGTGCTGAAAGGCGAAATGAGTTTTGTCGGGCCACGGCCGGAACGCCCTGAATTCGTGGAAAAGCTTAAGCTGGTCATCCCCTATTATTCGAAGCGGCACTTCATCAAGCCGGGCTTGACCGGATGGGCCCAGGTCAGGTATCGTTATGGTTCTACCGTTGAAGATGCTGTGGAAAAATTACGTTACGACCTGTACTACATAAAAAATGTCTGCCCGGCTCTGGATACGCTTATTTTCTTTGAAACCATCAAGGTCGTCCTCTTCGGCTTCGGCGGGCGATAAGTAATTAACCTGGTAAAATTTATAAGGAAACTGATGCATATGAAACAGATATTTTTGGCACTCGCGATGATTCTGCTGGTTTCGCTTCCTGCCGCTGCCGGAGATTATCTTATCGGCGAAGGAGATGGACTTGATATCGCGGTATGGGGAGTCAAGGAACTGACCTCTTCCGTTAAAGTTCGTCCTGATGGGAAAATAACCGTTCCCGGCCTGGGTGATGTCTCCGTCAGTGGCCAGACCCCTGCCGACCTGCAGTCTTCTTTGTCAATCAGGCTCAAGGAACTGGTTAAAAATCCCATCGTAACCGTCACGGTCAGGGACATTACCAACAGTAAAGTCTACATCTTCGGGGGAGGGGTCAAGGCCGGAGTATATGATCTTTCCCGAAGGACATCACTTTTGCAGCTGCTCTGCACTGTTGGTGAGATGAAAACTGCAGACCTGAAAAAATCGTATCTGAAGAGAAACGGTAAAAAAATCAGAGAGAATTTTTACCAGCTGTTCATCACTGGTGAAAGTGATGACGATCCAATCCTTGAATCGGGTGATTCGCTGTTTATACCGCTGCTGATGGATAAAAATGTCTTTGTGCTTGGGGGCGTCAATCTGCCTAAAGCAATAGAATACCGTGATGGCATGACGGTTATGGAGGCAATTCTTGAATCGGGTGGATTTACAAAGTATGCCAGCCAGAACGACACCCAAATTCTCAGAAAAGAAGCCGGCGCCGAGGTCTCAATTCCTGTGCGGGCAAAAGATATAACCAATGCCGGAAAGATGGAGCTGAATATCAAGCTCAAGCCTGGCGATTACATTATCGTCAAGGAGAGTATGTTCTGAGTCCCAATAGCAATATAACTGCGGAGAACTAGATGGCAACAAACGAAATGGATTACAAAAAATATATAGCCCTGGCCAGGAAGAACAAAAGGCTGTGTATCGTGAGTGCGTTGGTGATAATGACCGTGGTCACGGTCATAAGTTACGTACTACCCAACAAATATGAAGCCAAAAGCACCGTATTTGTAGAGAAGAGTGTTATTGCCGATCTGGTCAAGGGGTTGGCTGTCACCCCTTCCGTCGAAGACAAGATAAAAGCGCTGACCTATGCACTAAACAGCAGAACCCTGATAACGAAAATAATTGACGAACTGGACCTGAAAAAAGGGGGTGGAGCCGAACAGGAAAAACTGATCAAAAGCCTGCAGGATCATACCCAGATAAAGATCAAGGACAGAGAAGGTCTGTTTATAATCTCGTTTCAAGATGGCAACCCCAAGTTGGCCCGCAACTATGTCAACGCTCTGGTGAGGCGTTACATCGATGAGAACTCCTCCAGCAAACGAGAGGCATCCTACGGGGCAACCCAGTTTCTTTCCGAGCAGCTGGTCACCTTCAGGGAAAAGCTGCTGAAGTCCGAAGAGGCGGCAAACGCCTTCAAGCGCGGTTCGGGATCAATTGCCACCATGGATCCGACGTCACTGCTGAAAGATATCAATGATTCTCAGCAGCGGGCAGATGATCTGAGCATAAAAGAGGCCCAACTGGAAACAGTTATCGCCAATTTACCCAAAGAGAATTCTCCCCAGTCGAACCTGCCGGCGCTGCAGAAAAGACTGCAGGAACTGCAGCGGCAATATACCGACAAATATCCTGATATCTTACAACTGAAAGCGGATATTCGGGCGCTGGAAGATCAGCAGAAGAGCGGCGGTCAGAGCAGGAGTCATCCGGCAGATTCGCTCGAGTACAAAAGGGCCATTTCCGAACTGAAAGCGATGCGGCAGGCCGAAAAGAACCTCCGTGCTAACATAGCGAAAAATCGTGCGTTGCTGCAGGATATTCCCGCGGCGAAGTCAAAGCTTGAGGACCTTGAGCGTGAAAAAGAATCACAAAAAACCCTTTATGAGACTATGGCCGCCCGGCAGGGACAGTCAGAGGTTTCCAAGCAGATGGAGCTTCAGGATAAATCCACCGTTTTCAGGGTTGTCGACCCGGCAGTGCTGCCGATCAAGCCGGTCAGTCCAAACCGTGTTAAACTGATATTGCTCGGTATTATCGCCGGTATCGGCGGAGGGCTTGGGTTGGCTGTGCTCAAGGACCAAATGGATGACTCGGTCAAGAACGTGGATATGGCAGCGCACTTCGGTTTGCCGATTCTTGCCATAGTACCCCAGATTGAGGATCCGCAGCAGATCGAAATTCAGTCCCGACAAGACCGCAGATTGTACCTCGCTTCCGGGTTGTACTTCTTGGTAATTCTGGCGGTGCTTGGGCTGGAAGTTCTCGGTATCACCGTGATCTCGAATCTGGTGGGCAGGATCTCCAGCTAGCGGTGGAGCGGTATGTGACTGGCAACTGAACTAATTCCAACTATAGCATTAGTCCTATAAAAAACATCTTAAACACGGAGACACGGAGAACACGGAGTAACATCTGAGAATTACAGGTAAATAAGAAGCCTTATCGTTCACCAAAAAGGTATTATTGTTTAGATCTTAAGTCATTGATTTCTCAGTGTTCTCCGTGTCTCCGTGTTATTGAACTGTCTAGCTTAATTTATCCAACAACAAGGTGGAACATGAGTAAAATTGAAAAGGCGATGGAACGAGCAGCACAAATCAGACAGGAGGGCAAGGCCGCACCAGCAGCTTCTCAACAGCTTCAGCAACCACGGCGCATCCCTTTTCACACCCCCCCTCCGCCTGCGGCAGTCACTGAAACGATGGTGCTCAATAACCCCTTTTTGATAAACATTAATGACCCTTATTCACCCATCAGCGAAGAATTCCGCAAGCTTAAAACAGAGCTGATAAAATTGACCAAGGGGGATACGCTCAAAAATACGGTCCAAATTACCAGTGCGGTTCCGCATGAGGGAAAGAGTCTCACGGCGTTAAATCTCGCCATAAGCCTTGCTCAGGAATACGACCATACGGTGCTGCTGATTGATGCCGATTTTCGCAGGCCATCCATCCATCGTTACCTTGGCATTGAACAGCAAAAAGGGTTTTCTGATTGCCTTCTCGGTGAAGCAGAAATTGGCGAAGTACTCATTCCGACCGGCATCGGCAGGCTTTCGATCATTACCTCCGGCCGCGAAGTCCTCAACCCGGCGGAACTTTTTGCATCGCAAAAAACCGAGGCGATGATAGCGGATATGAAGAACCGCTACCAAGACCGTTTCATTATCTTTGACAGCCCTCCGGTGCTCCCTTTTGCCGAAGCCCGCACGTTGGCGCACCTTGTCGACGGGGTTCTGTTTGTCGTCAAGGAACAGCTCGCGTCGCAGAAAAACGTTAAGGAAGCCATTAGTGCCCTGAAAGGGTGCGGTTTACTGGGTATGGTCTATAACGATGTGGTCATTGACCGCAAGGATGAGAAGTACACCAGCTATCATAATTATGGACAACCAGGGCGGTGAAGCGGAGAAAGGCATTATTATCCGCAGATGAACGCCGAGTTAGAACCAAGATATAACCAGAAGATGTTGGTTTACCCCAAAAGATTTAAACCTAAAACCGGCAGTTCAATAACACAGAGACACGGAGTACACGGAGAAATCAAAGGCTTAAGGTTTAAAACTAAAGACCCTTTTGGTGAACCATAACACTTGTTATTCCACCAATAACTATCCGATTTTACTCCGTGTTCTCGCTTAGAAGCGCCTACTTTTGGCCGTGTCTCCGTGTTTCAAGTGCTTTTTCTGGTTAAATGGTTTTTCGCCTTTCTCGGCGTGTATCGGCGTTCATCTGCGGTTAAAAGACTGAAAACTTTTGTTGGAACCGCAGTTGAACACTTTATCCCTGTTAATTGATTTAACTGGAGTTAGCACGAATGTATAAATCCTATTTTAATCTTACCGCCAAGCCGTTTGACCTGCTTCCGGACCCCCGGTTCATCTACCTGAGCAAATCTCACAAAAAAGCGCTTACCTATCTGGACTATGGCATCATGGAGCGCTCGGGATTTGTCCTGCTGACCGGAGAGGTCGGCTCCGGGAAAACAACCTTGATCCGTGACCTGTTGGAAAAACGCTACGAACAGGTGGTTGTGTCCAAAATATTCAATACCCGCGTAACATCCGAGCAGTTGCTGGCAATGGTCAATGAAGACTTCGGACTTGCCGTTCAGGGAAAAGACAAAGTGACCCTGATCAGGGATCTGAACGAATTTCTGATCGATCAATATGCCAGCGGCACCCAACCGGTCCTGATCATTGACGAAGCTCAGAACCTTTCTGGCGAACTGCTTGAAGAGGTGCGCATGCTCTCCAACCTCGAAGCTACCAACAGCAAACTGCTGCAGATAATACTCGTCGGGCAGCCGGAGCTGAGGGCAACGCTTGCCGCCCCGGAACTGCGCCAGTTGCGGCAGCGCATCAATATCAACTGCCACCTGCAGGCGCTGACCCGCGCAGAGATTGAAGAGTACATCGTCCATCGCCTCGAAGTCGCGGGAAACATAGATGCGGTACATTTCACGTCAGACTCGTTTGATGCTATTTTTCGCTACAGCCGTGGAATTCCCCGGCTGATCAACATAATCTGCGACTTTCTCATGCTCTCGGCCTTTGCGGATGAAACCACCTCAATTACTATTGAGATGATCCACGAGGTCATCGGTGAACTGGACTTTGAAAACTATTACTGGGCGGCTGCCGCAGATGAACAGGAGATTGAGCCGGACAGCATTTTATTGCCCGTAATGGCAACGTTACATCCCTCCATAGAGCAGCAAAACATGTTTGCTGATATTTTACGGCGCATCGAATCAATTGAACACACCATCGACTCTCAACTGCATAGCGCGCTCAAAGGGCAAAATGATCGATTCAACTCTTTTCAGGCGACGGTACAGTCACATATTGGTAAAACAAATTCCAATTATCTTGATTTAAACAGAAAACTGGAAAAAATCACGGACACGGTAAACAGTTTTAATAAGGGAGTGACATATCATGATACGCACAAAAAATATGTGGGCAACCAGTCCCTGGTCTTTAATGACACTTCGTCACCTCCGCCCAAATGAATAATTCCATAAAATCCGGCATCATAAAAGCCAGAATATCCTGCATAGGTATGTGCGTCCTGCTGATCTGCAGTACGCTCCTCTGGTCTCCAGACCACCTGTCTGCCGCGGACACGACTTTCAAGCCGTTCGTGTCTATCAGTGAGGAAGTGACGGACAATATTTATGAACAGCCCACCGGCAAAAAGACGGAATTTATCACCAGGCTCAGGCCCGGCGCTACCCTGCGCTATCTGTCGCCTTTATGGACCTGGGATGCAGCTTATACCTTCGAATTTCGCAACTATGCCAAAGACAGCAAAGGTAACGAATATACCCATGATGCGGCGCTGAAGGGGAATATCGCCCTGATCGAAAAATTCCTTTTTCTTGATCTTGGCGAGACATACCGCCGGGTAACACTCGATGTTTCCCGCGACGCGGCAACAGAAAGCAGTCTGTTTCTCAACCAGACTGATCAGAACATCGCCACGGTTTCCCCCTATATGCTCTGGCACTTGCGGGGAGACAGCACCCTCAAGACCGGCTACAGCTTTACCGACACACGCTATTGGGACCCTCTCGGAATCGACAAGCAGGAACATCGCGGTTTCGCCGACCTGAACCACAAGGTAACCGAAAGATTCAGCCTCACCTCAGGATATATGTACACGAGGTTAGAATCTCTGCCTACCCGCTTTAATCAACATGATATTTACGCCGGTTTCAGATATGAATATGCCGATAAGTCGTTTTTATTCGGCCGGGTCGGCAACACCTGGCAGCAATTCGACTCCGGCCTCGACGTGAATTATCTATTCTGGAACGCCGGTATCACCCATGATTCCCGCTTTGGCCTGGCGACGCTTGAAACCAAAGTTGCGACGACCGAAGACCCGCTGGCTGTCTCTACCAAAGAGACCAGCTACAGTGCAAAGCTGGATAAAACCCTGCAGCGGGGTACAATCGGATTGTCCGCATCCTACTCAGAATATGCCAACACGGTGACCGACCTCACGGACCGGCGTAAACTCGCTTTTTCAGCAACGGGGCGCTATGAAATCATGCAGGACCTCACCGTCAGCCTGGGTGCAACCGGGGAACGATTCAGCCAGAAAACAGCAGCCGATTATCCGTATCGCTTCACCGGTGTCGCCGGACTCAGCTATGCGCTCAAGAACGAACTCACCCTCGGCCTGACGTATACCCACGTCTCTAATCTGTATGACCTGGACACGACCTCACGGTCAAACCAGATCAACAAAGCGGTGGTAGAAGTTAAAAAAGCATTTTAACATTTGAAGACAGTTAACCGCCGCTGAACGCAGATTAAACCAAGATGTAACCAGAAGATGTTGGTTTACCCCAAAAGATTTAAACCTAAAACCGGCAGTTCAATAACACGGAGACACAGAGTGTTTTAGCTTCAGGGTTACCCATGATTAACGCTTTTGAGGTTAAAATCCAGAGTAATCGAAGTAATCCCGAGGCTGAAAAAAAGGTTTAGCTTCAGGATTACTCAGGATTACTCAGGATTAAAGCTTTCAGGATTAAGAT
>JAFLLC010000208.1 GCA_019162745.1 Deltaproteobacteria bacterium
TAACATCGATTATCTCACCAATGAACTGGGTATGCAGGCCAATCTCAATGGTATGCAGCAGGCGGCATTCCAGCACGACTGGAAATTCCTCTGCATAAGGAGCATCAACCAGGTCACTTTTGACAGCAGTTAAGCCGGTAGCGGTGAACTTGTTGACGTCACGACCTGAAGCAATACCGCAGAAATCAGCTTCAGCCATTTTGCTCTGACAAGCGACCCCGACAGTGAATGCTTTACGCTCAACGATGCCGTTGTATGAGTAAGTTGCTTTACGCAGAGATACGGCAACGCATGGTGGTTGCGAACAACAGATGCCCCCCCACGCGGCGTTCATCAGATTTGGTTTGCCGTCTTGGTCATACGTTCCGACCATCAGAACTGGGGTTGGGAAGAGTAAGGTTTTTGCTCCAAGTGATTTTTTCATGTGGTCTCCTATGCGGCGTTTTCGTAATGACTCGATCATATTCTCTCCTAAATTATTTCTTTAACGCCTTTTCCCGAGTCTACAGCTTCCACTGTCACAGGCATGTCTCTTTGGCAGGTACGGACGAATGCAAGCGAATCCTTTATAAAACATTCGCCCACCGTGCACCTAAACACTTCTCAAACGTAGTAAACATGCTGAATGACATAATGAAACCATAAGCACAAAATTAGCACATTGAACACAAAAAAGGGGTCAGCATTTAAGCTAACCCCTTGAAATTATTTGGTTGCGGGGAGAGGATTTGAACCTCTGACCTTCGGGTTATGAGCCCGACGAGCTACCAGACTGCTCCACCCCGCGACAAGTAGAAGGAATTTATAACAGGGTGAGGAGATGTTTGTCAATAAAAACTTTCACTGCACAGCAATTTAATAGTGCAACAAGAATATCAATCGCTGTCGGGAGTAGCGATTGCGCCTTTGCCGAGTTTTTCTGCCAGCTCTTTCGCAGCGTCCTGATCAAGCCGTTTGCCGACACGAACACGATACCAGGTACCTTTTTCTCCTAAGTGTGATTCGACAATCGCGGTATTAAAGCCTTTGGCCGCCAGTTTGTTGCGCATCGTCTCGGCTTCTGACTTTAGGCTGTAGGAAGCGACCTGAACGGTGAAGCTGCTGGAATTCTGGCGGGTGGCCGTTTTTGTCGCGACGCTCTGCGGCGCTTGTTTTTGAGGGTTCTCCTCCTTTTGTGGAGGAGTCTGTCTGATTATATTGGTGGGCATGGCTGCATGGAGCGGTTGCTTTCCGGTTTTGTCATCCGGGGAATTGAAGCCGCTTCCCATAGCATTGTTTTTTTGCCCGCTGGGGAGCGTCTTGTAAAAACTTAGTTGCGGGTCTGCCGCTGTCTTTGCGCCGCCAGTCCCACTCGGTTGCGGCTGTTGTGTGATGGCAGGTGACGCTGGTTGCTGCTGTGCCGGTTGGACTTTCTCTTGCTGCGGCGAGTTTTCAAAGCTTTGTTGTTCCATCGCTGCCTGGAACGCTTTTTTAGCGGAACGCTGGGAAAGCATCCAACCGCTGCCGAAGCCGATACCGAGACAGAGTATACCGGTGATAAAGACACCGGCCACGGCCAGCGTGCCTACGGAAGATTCTCTTCTCGGGCGATTCTGGCTAGCCTGGGGGGAACTGCATGATTTTTTTGGTTCACTGTAGTCAATGCGCATGGTGGCCTCCGCTACATCCGTTCCGGTGCTGATATCCCCAGGATGGCGAGGGCACTTTTCAAGGTCTGGGCGGTCCGTTTCAGCAGGTAGAGACGGGCTGAAGTAAGTTTCTGGTCCTCGCTGATGACTCGGTTTTTGTTGTAGAAACTGTGGAAACAGCTGGCAAGTTCACTTAAGTAATAAGTCAGGCGATGAGGCTCGAAATGCATGGCGCAGTCATCAACGGTATCCGGCAGCTCTGTTAACAGCTTTATCATCTGGAGATCCTCTGGGGTAGAGAGGCAGGTCAGATCGGCAGCAGCCGGTTTTTCAGGGGCGGGAAAGCCCTTCTCGGCAGCGTTATCAAAAATACTGCAGATGCGGGCGTGGGCATACTGGACATAGTAAACAGGGTTTTCGTTGGTCTGCTGTTTGGCCAGGTCAATGTCGAATACCAATTGGGCATCCGGCTTGCGCATCAGAAAGAAGAAGCGGGTAGCATCACGCCCGACCTCATCAATCAGATCACGCAGAGTGACATAACTGCCGGCCCGTTTGGAAATCTTGACCTCTTCGCCGCCACGCATGACTGTCACCATCTGATGCAGCACATATTCCGGCCATCCCTGCGGAATTCCGATATCAAGGGCCTGAAGTCCCGCGCGGACCCGGGTGACGGTGCTGTGGTGGTCTGACCCCTGCTCGTTGATAACCCGGGTAAAGCCGCGCTCCCATTTGGCCTGATGATACGCGACGTCAGGGACGAAATAGGTGTAACTGCCGTCGGCTTTGCGCATGACGCGATCTTTGTCATCGCCGAAATCGGTAGAGCGGAGCCAGAGTGCACCGTCCTGTTCGTAGGCGTGTCCGTTGGAGATCAATTTATTGACGACCGCCTCAACTCTTCCCTCGCTGTAGAGTGACGATTCGAGGGTGTAAACATCAAACTTGACGTCAAATGCCTCCAGGTCAAGGTCCTGCTCGCGCCGCAGCCACGCGACGGCGAAGTGGCGGATGTCATCGATATTTTCAGGGTCGCCGCAGGCGGTCGTACGCTGGTCGGTTGCCTCTACCGTCTCGCGGGCCAGATACGCTCTGGCTACATCCTTGATATACTCCCCCTGATAGCCCCCCTCCGGCCAGCGCGGGTCATCAGGTTCAATACCGAGGCAGCGCAGCTGCACGGAAAGGGCAAGGTTGCTGATCTGAACACCGGCATCGTTATAATAGAACTCTCGCGTTACATCCCAGCCTGCGGCATCAAGGACCCGACAGAGGGTATCGCCGATTGCCGCCCCTCGACCATGACCAATATGCAGCGGACCGGTCGGATTGGCGCTGACAAACTCAACCTGGACCTTTTTATCGGCGCCGCTGACCGTACGACCATACCGGTCTCCGGCAGATTCAATTTCAAGAAGAGTTGCTTGCCATGCAGCCTCAGATACAAACAGGTTGATGAAACCGGGGCCGGCGATCTCGCATTTTGCGATCAGACCGGCGCCGTCACCAAGATGTTTGATGATGATCTCAGCCACCTGGCGTGGCGCTTTGCGCTCACCTTTGGCCAGCTGCATCGCGATGTTGCAGGAGAAATCACCATGTTCGGGTTTGGCAGGATGGCCGATAATAATTGCCGGCAGCGGCGATGTCGTCAGTTCTTGCGCCGCGTGAGCTTTGCTCAGTGCGGATTCTAGCAGGGGGGCTATTCGGTTTCGCATCATTTTTTAGGTTGTTCTTTCTGTTCGGTTGTATTAGTGGCGTTTTCAGCAACATCTTTGATGCTGACATCCCGGGTAAAATCGGGGCATCTGGCACCTCCGTCGGGGATGCAGAATCGTTTTGAGCAGTTTTCGCGCCAGGCACAGACTGCGCAGCTTTGTCGTGGCATGGTGTATGTCCTAAGGTTATTTTTTTTGTTGGGGAAACTGGTAGATGACCTCATTGCTGCGTACGAGGCCAAAGTCTTTGCGGGCGATGCTTTCAAGATAGCGGCGGTCGGATTTGAGAGCTACGATCTCGTATTTCAGTTTTTCATTATCGTCCCTGCTGTCAGCGAGGCGCGCTTCTATTTTAGCCTTGTCCTGTTTAAGCTCAAAGATGCGCAGGAGCCCTTTATCACCAAAAACAGTGAAGAAGAGGATGAATGCCAGGCACCCGGCCGGAATGAAATACATCCTTTTTTGAAGGGGCAGATTGAACATTTACCCTTTCCTGATCCGCTCTGTAAAATATGCCACTGTGGACCGGAGACCGTCATCCAGTGCGACTTCAGGTTCCCAGGCCAGTTTCTCAACAGCCAGCGAAATATCGGGCTGACGCTGTTTCGGGTCATCCTGCGGCAGCGGCTGAAAGATGATCTTCGACTTGGATCCTGTTATTGTAATGATTTTTTCAGCAAACTCAAGGATTGTATTTTCCACCGGGTTGCCGATGTTGACCGGACCTATGAAACCGTCGCATTCCATCATGCGGATCAGCCCCTCAACCAGGTCGGAAACATAGCAGAACGAGCGGGTCTGTGAACCGTCACCATAAACAGTGATGTCTTCGTTGCGGAGCGCCTGCAGGATGAAGTTGGATACCACGCGGCCATCATTTTCAGCCATGCGCGGACCATAAGTGTTGAAGATGCGGACGATGCGGATGTCTACATTGTTCTGGCGATGGTAGTCCATCATCAGGGTTTCGGCAACACGCTTTCCTTCATCATAACAGCTTCGTATGCCGATTGTATTGACGTTGCCCCAGTAATCCTCGGTCTGCGGATGCACATGGGGGTCACCATATACCTCTGAGGTGGACGCCTGCAGGATGCGGGCTTTGACCCGCTTGGCCATCCCCAGCATGTTTATTACCCCCATAACGCTGGTTTTGGTCGTTTTGACAGGGTTGTACTGGTAGTGGATAGGGGATGCCGGACAAGCCAGATTGTAGATGCGGTCGACCTCCAGCAGGATCGGCTCGATTATATCATGGCGGACAAGCTCGAAGCGATGGCTGTCCATCAGATGGGTGATGTTGTTTTTGCTGCCGGTGAAGAAGTTGTCCAGGCAGATAACGTCATGTCCTTCACCCAGAAGGCGCTCGCAAAGGTGTGATCCTACGAATCCGGCACCGCCGGTTACCAGTATGCGCATTCTATTTGACTCCTCCGCAAATTCCACCGCTGCAGCGTCCGAGCGGGACATAGGTAAATCCTCCGGCCGCCATGCGATCCGGTTTGTACAGGTTGCGGCCATCAACTATATTTGGCGTTTTAAGGGCCGCTTTTATTCGGTCAAAGTCCGGATTGCGGTATTCGCTCCAGTCGGTGATCACCGCCAGGGCATCGGCGCCGTCCAGTATGTCATACTGATTGTTGCTGTATTCGATCCGATCGCCGAAGATTTTTCTGGCTTCATTGATGGCTTCGGGATCGTGGGCGCGGACGGTAGCGCCGGCAGCCAGCAGGCGCTCAATGATGGTTATCGCCGGAGCTTCGCGCATGTCGTCGGTGCGGGGTTTGAAGGAAAGCCCCCAGCAGGCGATTATACGACCGACCAGCGGCAGTTCTTCATCAGGGGAACCGAGCAGATTGATTAATTTTGCGGCCAGAACTTCCTTTTGAAGTTCGTTGACCTCTTCGACCGCTTTCAGCAACAGGAAATCATAGTTGGATTCCTCGGCGGTCCTGATCAGGGCCTTGACGTCCTTTGGGAAACAGGAACCGCCGTAACCGGGGCCGGGGAAGAGGAAGTCGTAGCCGATGCGGGAGTCGGAGCCGATCCCTTCGCGTACAGCCTTTACATCAGCGCCCATCAGCTCGCAGAGTCCTGCTATCTGGTTCATGAAGGAGATGCGGGTTGCGAGCATGGCGTTGGCGGCGTATTTGGTCATTTCGGCGCTGCGGATATCCATGACGATCATGCGGTTCTGTTTGCGCATGAAGGGGTCGTAGAGCTCTTTCATTATTTCGGCGGTTCGGACGTTGTCACAGCCGATGACTACCCGGTCCGGCTTCATAAAATCGTCGATGGCCGCCCCTTCTTTCAGGAATTCGGGGTTGGAGACGACGTCGAATTCCATATTTTCGCCCCGAATGGCCAGCTCTTTCTGAACTGCAGCGCGAACCTTGTCGGCGGTGCCGACCGGGACGGTAGATTTGTCGACGATGATCTTGAAACCATTCATGGCACGGCCGATATCCTTGGCGACGCCGAGGACATACTTGAGGTCGGCTGAGCCGTCTTCGCCGGGAGGTGTGCCGACGGCGATGAAGCAGACCAGCGAGGCCCTGACCGCTTCTTCCATATCTACTGTAAAGGAGAGGCGTCCCTCGGACTGATTACGCAGGATCATCTCTTTCAAGCCCGGCTCATAGATCGGGATGATTCCCTGCTTAAGCCCCTCGATTCTTGCCTGATCGATGTCTACTGCAATAACGCTGTTGCCGCTTTCGGCAAAGCAGGCGGCTGCCACAAGGCCGACATAGCCGGCGCCAAAAATACAGATTTTCATTCAATGCTCCAGAGGTTGATGTATGATTGGTACTCTATAACACAATATCCATCTGAAATCCCACTGTTTTTATGCGGCAACGTCCATACTGCTAATGCCTCAAATTTAATAGCCGGCGGCAAGCTGCCTTCTTACAGCCCTTGCGATAAGCGGAACATTTTCTCCAGGTCTTCGAGTGACAACTCTCCATCCCGGTACATTCAGTACCATTCTTTTCTTTCATCAAAGTACGGTTTTATTGAGGTGTCCACACCAACAAATACGCAAGTACGAGTATGGTAATTTTTTTGATTAAATTAACAGGCGTGTTGTCTTATCCAGAATTTCTGCTACGATAACGTTCGCCAGCAATTCATTGCTGTATTCAAACCTTTAAAATGCTGTCTAGCCTGATGCTTCGGCGAATAAACGTGCTGTAAAATAAATTTCAGGAGGGAAAAGTCATGGGCATGATCAAGGAGTTTAAGGAGTTTGCGGTAAAGGGGAATGTTGTTGACATGGCGATAGGCATCATCATCGGGGCGGCTTTTGGTAAAATAATCACATCTCTGGTCGGAGACGTGATCATGCCGCCCATCGGCGTCATATTAGGAGGAGTCGATTTTTCAAATCTGTCGATAGTCGTCAAGGAAGCGGTTGTTCAAAAACCGGCGGTGGTAATCAGCTACGGGAAATTTCTGCAAACGATTATTGATTTCACCATTATCGCCTTCGCCGTATTTATGGGAGTGAAGGGGATGAACGCCCTCAAAAAGAAGGAAGAAGCTGCACCTGCCGCTCCATCAGCGCCACCTAATCAGGAACTGCTGCTTGCGGAAATACGGGACCTGCTCAGGGACAAAAAGTAGTACAGAGTTCGCCCACTACTGTATCTCAAGCGCAGGTTCCGAGAGCGCGCCCAACTGTTCCCGTAATTCCAGGATATGCTCACCCCAGTAACGGGTCGTGTTAAACCAGAAAAACGTGTGCGGAAAGAGCGGATCCCCCCAGCGCCGGGCGAGCCAGGCGCTGTAGTGCAGCATGCGCAATGTGCGCAGCGGCTCAATAAGGCGCAACTCCCGGGGGTCAAAATCATAAAACTCCCGGTACCCCTCCAGCAATGAATCCAGCTGTGCCACCTGCCGGGGGCGTTCCCCGGAAAACATCATCCAGAGATCCTGTACGGCGGGAGCCATGCGTGCATCATCAAAATCGACAAAATGGGGAGCGTTGTCACGCCAGAGAATATTCCCGGCATGGCAATCGCCATGCGTCCTGATACTGCGGACCGGACCGACTTCAGCCAGAATGCTGTCGATTGCCTCCAGCAGCTGCGCTGTCACAGAGACGTAACTGGCCCGGTACTCATCAGGGATAAAACGCTCTTCGATCAGGCGCACACTGTCACTGCCGAAACTCTGCCGGTCGAGCGTCGGACGATATGCAAACGGCTTGACCGCCCCGGTACCATGAATCCGCCCGAGCAATCGGCCCAGTATTTTCAGATTGTCAAGATTATCGAACTCCGGGGCATGTCCTCCCTGCCGTGGATAAAGAACAAAGTGAAAACCGTCGTACTCCAGCAGACTCGCCCCGTCAGGACTTTTAAGCGGTGCAACGATGGGGAGTTCATGTTCGACAAGCTCATAGCAGAAGCTGTGTTCCTCAAGAATCTGCTCCTGGTTCCAGCGGCCGGGACGGTAGAACTTGGCAATCAGCGGCTCTGCTTCATCGATGCCGACCTGATAGACACGGTTTTCGTAGCTGTTGAGTGCAAATATGCGCCGGTCACAGGCATAACCCTGACTTTCCACGGCATCCATGACGAAGGTTGGGGTAAGGCGCTGAAACGGATGTTCGCTTTGGGTCATAGTACAATTCCTATGGATGTAAGTTAAGTTGATAGTATGGTCTCATTCTGCCGGCTGTGCTAGGTTTATGTGCGTTTGTATGCTAGATTCTCCGCATGTTGTCAAGGTCACCGATGGCCGACAACTCACATCTGAATAATTCTTTTAAGAAACGGAATACTCCCTATGGACAGTTTTACGCCTAACGGCCTGATAGTCGCGCATCACGGCATATCGGTTGAGGTGTTATTTGAAAACGGCCAGCGCAGAATGGTGCGGGTCAAGCGCAACTCCGGGCATGTGGTCGGAGACAATGTTGTCGTTACGGGCGAGGTTTTGAAACGCCTGCCACGCCGGACTGAGCTGCAGCGGCGTGACGCAAGGGGTGGTGTCCATCTGGTAGGCGCAAACCTTGATGTCCTGGGGATTGTTGTTGCGCCGCTGTCGCCGGGCGGCTTCATCGATCGGGCGATTGTTGCCGCTCAGTCGGCGCAGTTACAGCCGTTTTTAGTCGTCAACAAATGTGATCTTGACGGTACGGCAGAACTGCTGGAAGAGCTGAGGAGGGTTTATGGCGACTCTGTACCGATATTTCCGATCAGCGCCGCCGAGCGGAGCGGTCTTGCTCCACTGGAGGATTTTCTGAGCGAAGGGCATCGCGGCGCTTTTGTCGGCACGACCGGAGTCGGCAAGAGTTCTCTGCTGAATGCACTCTGCCCGGACATAGATCTTAAAGTTGGCAGCCTCAGCCTGTACAAGGGGATGGGGCGACACACCACGACCGTTTCCACGCTGCACGCTCTTGCGGGTGGCGGTGAACTGGTTGACACCCCCGGTTTCCGTGATTTTGGCCTGGTTGACATAACGGTGGAAGAGCTGGCCGAATACTTCCCCGGCTTTGAAGCGCACCGGGACGTACCCTGCAAATTCCGCAACTGTCGGCACCGCACCGAGCCTGGCTGTGCCGTGCTGTCGCTTGTCGAGCAGGGGAAAATCGCGGCTGAGCGGTACACAACCTATATGGAAATTCTCAAAGAGGTAGAAAGCCTGCAGACAGCAGCCCGCAGCAGAGAGTGGAAAAACTAGCTCAACTCTATTAACCAAAAACGGCAGTTCAATAACACGGAGACACAGAGAACACGGAGAAATCAAAGGCTTAAGGCTTAAAACAAGAAATCCTTTTTGGTGAACTATAATATTTGTTATTTCACCAAGAACTATCTGATTTTACTCCATGTTCTCCGTGTCTCCGTGTCTCCGTGTTTCAAGTGCTTTTTCTAGGATTAATCAGACAATCTTCCCGTAATGGAGAGACCGTAATGAACAAAACCACCTATGTAATCGGCCACCGCAATCCTGACACCGACTCTATCGCTTCCGCGATCGGATACGCCGCGCTGAAGCAGCGGCAGGGCGACAGCGGCGTCATTGCCGCCATGGCCGGCACTCCCAATCCCCAGACCCGTTATATCCTCGATCGTCTCGGCATCCCTGATCCACTTTTTCTGGCGGATGTGCATCCTAAAGTGCGCGATACCCTCAAGCGGCAGCCGGTGACGATCCACCGGCAGGCATCTGCGTACGAAGCGCTGGAACTGTTCAACAAAAGCGGCGTTCGGGTGCTGCCGGTCGTCGATGGTGAAAACCGGCCGTGCGGTCTGCTCTCACTGCTGCGGCTGTCGGAAAGTTATCTGCTCCCCTGTCAGGACAAACTCCGTCAGGTCAGGACCAGCCTGCCGAGCCTGGCCAGAACCCTCACCAGTTGTTTAGAAGTCGGAAGTGGTGACGATACCCCGATTACCCTCAACCTGTTTATCGGAGCGATGCTGGAGGAATCTTTCAGCAGCAGAATCGATGACTATGACCCTCGCCAACTCCTGATAATGACAGGTAATCGCCGCACTATCCAGCTGGCCGCAATTGAACGCGGCGTACGGGTACTGGTGATAACCGGCGGGCATTCTTTGGAGGATGGCCTGCTTGAACTGGCTCAAAAACAGGGGGTAAGTGTACTGCTGACGCCGCATGATACCGCAACTGCCGCTTGGCTGGCGCGGCTCTCCACCCCGGTTGCCTGCCTCGCCGAGCAGCAGTTTGCCGAGATCGGCGTTGACAAATCACTTGTCTCTCTGCGCCAGAAACTGCTTGAGACAAACGTATCGGCCGTGCTGGCGCTGGAGGAGGATGGGAGTCTGGCCGGTGTTGCAACCAAATCGTCCCTCCTCGCGCCACTCCCCTACAGCCTGATTCTGGTGGATCACAACGAGCTGGGTCAGGCGGTTCCGGGCGCGGAACTGGTGGAAATTGCCGAAGTCATTGACCATCACAAACTCGGCAACGGTCACTCAGATTCCCCGATCTCTTTTATCACCTCACCTGTCGGGAGCACCTGTACCCTGGTGGCCCGGCGCTACCGTGAAAACAGAATTGAGCCGGACCGGCAGATTGCCGCACTGCTGCTGGCCGGGATCCTTTCGGATACGGTTATCCTCAAATCACCGACGACAACCGATACCGACATTCAGACCGTCGCCTGGCTTGAGGAGCTTGCAGGAGTTGTCGCTGCCGATTTCGGCCGAGATATATTTGCCGCCAGCAGTTCCCTGAAAAACTACGGCTCGGCCGCTCGTGTCGTGGCTGCCGATTTCAAGCTCTTTACCCATGAACAATACAGTATCGGGGTCGGACAGGTTGAGGTAATCGGTTTTGATGAGTTCTACCGCATGAAGGAAGAGTTGCTGGACGCACTGGCAGAGATCAAACGGCGCGATAATCTCTTTATCGCCGGATTGATGGTGACCGATATAACGACCGAAACGACGCTCTTTCTGGTGGAGGGGCATACCCGGATAGCCCATGTCATGGGCTATCCGCAAATGGAACCGCACCTGTACGAATTGAAGAACGTCATGTCGCGCAAAAAACAGATGGTGCCGCACCTGTTAAAGATTCTGGCCAAGGTCTGACCAAACCCCCTGCCTAACGCATCAACGGGATACGTCAAAATACCGCCCCTGCGGGTGATGGAATACCAGCGCCGAGACACTGGCCTCAGGGTCCATCATGTCTCCCTCGGTCAACTGAACACCGATAGATTCCGGCTCCAGCAAGCGGAACAGCTTCTGCTGGTCGGATAGTTCCGGACAGGCCGGGTAGCCGAAGGAAACACGGATGCCGTGGTATTCAGCATTGAACAACCCTTTTATGCTCATGGCCGGATCATCGACAATCCCCCACGAGGTGCGGATCCGCTTGTGCAGAAACTCAGCGGTCGCCTCGGCAAGTTCTAGCGCCAGCGCCTGCAGCAGGTGAGAATTCAGATAATCTCCCGCTTCCTTCATCGCTTGACTCTTCTCACGTACACCGCGTCCGCAGCTGACCACAAACAGAGACAAGTTGTCGCGCACGCCGCCGGAAAGCGGGCGGATAAAATCCGCCACACAGAGACGTTCGCCGGCGGACTGGCGCGGGAAGCTGATACGTAGCGCCTCTTTCTCCGGATTCGCAGGATCGAACAGGATCAGGTCATTGCCGTCGCTGTTGGCCGGATAGAAACGGTAGAGTGCCTGCGGCTGAATCAGCCCCTCTCGCTCAGCCCTATCGAGCATACCCTCAACTGTGCCATGTAGTTTGAGCGCCTTTTCATTCCCAGACGCCAGCAGTTTTTCGACCGATCCGATCAACCCGAGGTGTTTCGTGTAGAGCATCTGGCGGTTCAGGAATGGAATCACCTGTTTCAGCGGGATATCGCGCAGGATGTGACTCTCGAAATCTGGCGGCGGGAGGATCGGCGCATCGTCCTGCAACGCTGAGCGGGCGCTGCTCGCTGCAACTGCGGGAGCCGCAGCAGCCTTGGCGGCCCTCTCCACGCACGCCGCCCGCTGGCGGAGTGCAGTTTCTTCCAGTAACGCCCCTCGTGTTTCCGGATCGGCCAGGCGGTTTGCCAGCTCCAGTCCGGCCATGGCGTCCTTGGCGTAGAGTACCGGGGCGCCATATTCCGGGGCGATGCGGGTGTCGGCAAAGGTGCGCGACAGCGCCGCACCGCCAACCATCAGCGGCACATTGATCCCTGCAGCCTTCAGGTCGGTCGCCGTTATCGCCATCTGCAGGGCGCTCTTGACCAGCAGGCCGGAGAGGCCAATGAAATCCGGCTGTTCGAGCCTGGCTGCCTCGATCAGCGCTTCAGGGCCGACCTTGATCCCGAGGTTGACCACCTGAAAACCGTTGTTGGAAAGGATTATCTCCACCAAATTTTTGCCGATATCGTGGACATCACCCTTGACCGTCGCCAGCAGCATCTTCCCCTTGCTGGAGCTTTCCCCCTTTTCCAGATACTGCTGCAGATGGGCTACGGCAGCCTTCATCGCCTCGGCCGACTGCAGTACCTCGGCCACTATCAGCTGGTTGTCGTTAAACAGTCGCCCGACTTCGGCCATACCGGCCATAAGCGGCCCGTTGATGATATCCAGCGGTTTGTCGCCCCGGGCAAGGGTTGCATCAAGATCGGCGGCCAAGCCATTTTTGATCCCTTCGATGATGTAGAGCGGCAACCGCTCATCCAGCGGCAGTTCCGCTGCGGGGGCATGGGACACCGGTTTCTTGTCCCGAAAGGCGGCGGCGAAGGCGGCAATTGGATCGTCACCCCGCCAGAAGATCAGATCGTCCGCCAGGCGAAGCTCTTCAGGGGGAATAGAGGCGTAGCGCTCCAGCTTTTCGGTGTTGACAATGGCATAGGTCAGGCCGGCCTTGACGCAGTGATGGATGAAGACGGCGTTCAGCACCTCCCGTCCCGCCAGCGGCAGGCCGAAGGAAACGTTGGATATCCCCAGAATCGTGCTGCATTGCGGGAATTCCTCCGTAATCAGCCGCACACCTTCAATAGTTTCCACGGCAGAACCGATATAGTTGGCGTCACCGCTCCCGACCGGGAATACGAGTGGGTCGAAGATCAGATCCTCCGGGCGGAGGCCGTATTTATGCACCAGCAGATCGTAAGAGCGCCGGGCAACCTCCAGCTTGCGCTGTCTGGTGACCGCCATGCCGTGTTGCGGATCTTCGTCGATGCAGCCGACCACAACGGAGCCGCCATAGCGGTGAATGAGATCCGAAACTAACGCAAAGCGCCCTTCGCCATCCTCCAGGTTGATCGAGTTAAACAGGCATTTCCCCTGCAGCCGCTGCAGTGCCAGCTCCATCACCTGTGGATCGGTGGAGTCAATCATGATCGGCGCCCGCACCTTGCGCGGCAGGAACTCCAGGATTCGCGTCATGTCGGACGCCTCGTCCCGATCCGGGTTGGCGACGCAGATGTCAATCACCTGAGCACCGCCCTTGACCTGATCCCTGGCTATCTCGGCTCCCTCCTCGAAGCGCTCCGCCACGATCATATTCTTGAACTTGCGGGAGCCGATCACATTGGTCCGCTCCCCGACCAGCACCGGCCTTGCGTCCTCTTCAATAACAAGCGCCTCTATTCCGGACACGACCCGCCGCCTTGTGACCGAGGGGCGCCGCGGGGGCTTGCCTGCCACCATGGCAGCGATGGCAGCGATGTGGGCCGGTGTCGTGCCGCAGCAGCCGCCGACGATGTTGAGCCATCCCTCGTCGACAAAGCGGGACAGCTTGGCGGCCAGGGAATCGGGAGATTCGGCATAATGGCCATTTTCATCCGGCAAGCCGGCGTTCGGATAGACCGAGACATGGCAGCAGGCCAATTCCGACAGCGTTCGAAGATGATCGGTCATGAACTCCGGCCCAGTAGCGCAGTTAAGGCCGATGCTGATCAGCCCGAGGCTGCCCTCCAGATGGGCCAGGCTCGTATAGAGCGCTTCAACCCCTTGTCCCGCCAGCATCGTTCCGGTCGGTTCGATCGTGCCGGAGATCATCAGCGGCACCCGTTGGCCGCACTCCGCAAACGCCAGCCGGATCCCCTCGGCGGCAGCTTTCAGATTCAGCGTATCCTGCGCCGTTTCAAGGAGCAGCAGATCGACACCACCAGCCAGCAGTCCGAGGGTCTGCCCGCGGAATGCCTGCACCAACTGGTCAAAGGTGACGCCACCGGTAACGGAGATGGTCCGGGTCGTCGGCCCCATGGAGCCGGCCACCCAGCGCGGTTTGTCAGCGGTGGAGAAGGCATCGCAGGCCCGCCGGGCGATCAGTGCCGCCTGCCGGTTCAGCTCGAAGACCTGATCCTGCAGGCCATACTCCGCCAGGACGATGTCGGTTGAGCCAAAAGAGTCGGTCTCGACGATATCGGCTCCGGCGGCCAGATAGGCGCGATGGACATCCTCGATGACATCGGGGCGGGTCAGGGTCAGATATTCATTGCACCCTTCATATTCAGCGCCGCCAAAATCCTCGGCGGTCAGATTGCGAGCCTGGAGTTGGGTACCCATGGCACCGTCGATAACCAGAATTCGTTCGGAAAGTGCTGCAAGAATGCTCTGTTTCATGTGGGAAATTCCTCCGCTATAGTTCGTTTTTCATAAATAGATCAAATTTGTTATCATGCCGGACCCTGAACTCTCCGCAGCAGCTCCAGCTGGCCACCCACCGTGTCAGGGGCGGCATGTCCGGCGCGCTCAAGCAGCGGGGCGACCGCTCCCTCCGGGGGGATGCGGGGATAAATGCGGTCACTTAGTTCGTGAATCAGCCGCATGGTGCGGAAGGCGTCAAACCAGCAGTGGAACGCTGCCGTTAATTTTGTGCTTTCGCGGTTGTTCTTTCTCAGATTGTCCCACGAATTGCTGAATCCCGCCTGCTCCAGAAACTGCTGCAGAACCGGCGAGATACCGGCGGCTTCTTTCAGCAAGGAGGCGGCATCCGCATCCGGATTGTCTGCAACGCACGCCAGCCACTCCCCGACTATTGAAAAAACGACCGGCTGATAGAAAAGCAGCCGCTGTTCCCCATCTGCCAGCATGTCGCCCACGGCACGGCCGGTCCCGAAAGGAACCCGGTGCGATGAGCGGGGGGAGGGGTGGACGGTCGTCCCGGAGAGCGTCGCCACGCCGGATGTTTTGTGCAGCTGCTGCAGAAAATAGAAATCCTCGCCGGCAAGCCGGCGGTTCATACCGCCCGAGGCAGTATAGGCAGATGCCCGGCAGGCCATGGCGCTGCCGACGGTATGGAAGGCATAAGGGGAACCGGCCAGCTGGAGCCCCAGCACATAACTGCGCAGGAAAAGTTCGTAGCGGTCAATGGCGCACTGCCCCGCCGGGTCTGCGGCCCGGCGGTGGCGGTAGCCGATACTTGCTCCGCCCGCTTCTGCGCTGGCAAAATGCCGGGTGATGGCAGGGAGATAGTCCGGCTGCACCAGCGTATCGGCGTCGAGGCAGATCAGGAGCGGGTCAGTATCCCTGTAGTTGAGATGCTGAAGCGCCAGATCGAGGCCGATCTTGCGTGCCAGCCCGACCCCCTGTTTGGCGGGTAATGCTGCCCCTTTTGATGCGGCATCTACCCAGAACAGGTTGTTTAAGCGGTACCGCTCCTTCCAGAGCGGCAGGGAGTCGAGAGTCTCACGGCTGTCGGCAGTTTCCTGGTCCGATACCTCGGCACGCTGATTGACCACGACCAGAATCAGGAAGCGATCCAGCTGATCAGCAGGATTTTGGGAAAGCGTCTGCAATGTCTGCGGAAGAGTGGCGGCTTCCGCTAATGACGGAATAACTATCGCGCCGGAGAAGGTGCAGGAAGGGGCGGAACTGATCTTCCAAGGCCCGGCAGCAGCCCGCTTGTTCAGATAGGCGGCTATATTTGAAGGGATGTAAGAGTCAGACATATGCAGGAGCGGTTATTCCGTCCCCCAGCGTTTGTAGAGGTCATTATCAACCCCCAGCTGATCCAGAATCTTACCGACGACAAAGTCAACCAGATCCAGCACAGATTCAGGTCTGCCGTAGAAGGCGGGCATCGCCGGTATGATCCGTGCCCCGGCGCGGGAGAGCTTCAGCATGTTCTCCAGGTGGATATCGGACAGCGGCGTTTCGCGAGGTGTCAGCAGCAGCGGACGCCGCTCCTTGAGCATGACGTCGGCGCTCCGTTCGATCAGGTTGCCGGATATGCCGGTGGCGATCCGCGCCAGTGTCCCCATGCTGCAGGGGCAGACAACCATGGCATCCGGAGCTGACGAACCGCTGGCTGCGCCGCAGAACAGATCATCCGGATGAACCAGAGTTATGCCGGAATTGATTTCAAGATGATTGTACAGGCGCTGCAGCGCTTTGTCGAGATCACCGGAGAGGTCAAGGCCGGTTTCTTCCAGGCAGACGGCCGTGCCGCTGCAGCTGGCGCTGAACGTTACCTGAAATCCGTTCAGACAGAGCTGCTCTGCCAGCCGAAGTCCATACATCGAGCCGGATGCCCCGGTCATGGCGACAAAAATATGTTTCTGTATCATTGTTTACCTCTTACTGGCTAAGAACCTCGGCCGCCGTAAACAGCACGATAGCGATGCTGATGTATCCGTTCATGTTGAAAAAAGCCGCATCAAGATTGTCCAGATTTCCGTCCTTCAGCAGCCAGTGCTCATACAGCAGCATGGCGAGTACGGCAAGAATACCGACTAGAAAAACCGGTCCAAGCTGCATGAGATTGAACAGCACAAAAAGCAGCCCGATCATGATCGTGTGGAAAATCCGTGCCGCCCAGAGAGAACCGTTCACGCCGAGCAGCACCGGGATGGAATGCAGTCCCGCCGACCGGTCGAATTCAAGATCCTGGAGTGAGTAGAGGATATCAAAACCGGCCACCCAGAACAGCACGACACCCCCCAGAATCAGAGCCGGTGCGTCAATAGTGCCGCGAATCGCAGCCCAGGCGCCGATCGGGGCCGCTGCCAGACAGATCCCGAGTACGACGTGAGCCAGCGCGGTGAAGCGTTTGCAGTAAGAATAGAGCAACAGGGCAAACAGGGCGATCGGTGAGAGTTTCAGGCAGAGCGGGTTAAGCATATACGCGGCGAGCATCATCAATGCTGCGGACGCAACGATAAAAAAAAGTGTAAGCCCCTTGCTGATCAGTCCTGCCGGAATAGCCCTGATTGCGGTCCGTGGATTGCGGGCATCAATTTCGGCATCGATCAACCGGTTCATCGCCATGGCGGTCGTGCGTGCGCCGACCATGGCCAGGATAATCCAGAACGTCTGGTAAATTGTCGGCAATCCCCCCGCGGCGAGCAGTGCGCCGGTCAGGGCGAAAGGGAGCGCAAAGATCGTGTGGGCAAATTTGATCATCTCCAGGAAGACGCGTATTTTTGCAATGGTGCTGGTCACGGGTACGTGCACTCCTTACAACATTCTTTGATACCGGGATTCATCCCGCCTGCTACACAATCCCGTATTCCTGCCACCGCCGTGCAACGAGGAGCGCTGATTCTGCTGATAGTTTCAGCTCGGGACGGGGGGTGCGGCAACCGGTTGCATCAACCGCAACACGTCCGGTATCTCCGTCACGGACCATGTCCTCGCTGAAATCGGTCATATTCATTGTTCTCCAGGCTGCACGCGGCAGCCCGACAGGTCCTGTACCGGCAGACACGAACAGCAGAACCCTTGACGATCTGAACCACGGCAGGGTCCAGAGCTGGCCGACAATGACCCGTACCATGCCGGGCTGAGCGTTTTCAAGGGAAATGATGGCGCTTTGATGGAAAACCCACTCAAACGGGAAACGGATATCAGCTATTGACGGCACCATCCTCTGCAGAAATGCCAGCAGCAAACGCTCCCACGCCTGCGCCATCCAGCAGTCCTCCATAGGCGGCGGGCCGACAACGGTCGCAGGGATAATTGCATCCGGGCGGTGGCTGATGGCCGTGACCTTCATCAGGGCCGCTGCTGCAGCCGGAGAATAAAAGCCGGTGTGATTGCCGAACGGCCCTTCGACCACGCTGTCATCCGGTTCGACATACCCTTCAATGATGACCTCTCCTCCCGTCGGTACGATTAAGGGAATGCTCCGGCAGGGGGCCGTGGCAAGAGGGGCTCCACGGAGAAAACCGGCAAAGGTCATTTCGTCAAGGTCACCGGGTAGCGGGAACATGGCGCTGAAAAGCAGGGCCGGATCTCCCCCCAGGACGATCGCCACCGGCATCGTTTTTCCCGCCAGCCGGTATAATTCAGCGTGCCTTGCCGCACCGCTCCCCGCTTTCCACTGAATCGCAGCTTCCCGCTCTCCGCGCAGCTGCACCCGGTACACCCCGCAATTACGCGTGCCGCCATCCGGGGCTGTGGTAAAAACCTGCGGCAGGGTGATGTAGCGGCAATAACCGGAAGCCCCGCCGTCACCCGGCCAGCTCTGCAGAAAAGGAAAGCTGGTCAGATTCGGTGGATTCATCGCCACTAGTTCTGGATCAGGTACGTCGGCAGTGTGGGGGGAAAAATGTTTAAATTCAGGTAGTGAGGCAATCTGATGGTCGAGTGACTCGATATCAAGCTCAGGAATATGGTTGAGCAGAGCGCGAAGAAGGAATGTCAAATCGTCCAGTTCTGCGACGCCGAGCGCCCGGCAGACGCGCTTCGGTGAACCGAAGAGATTGGTGGCAACCTGGAAACTGCAGCCTGCCGGATGCTCGAAGAGCAGCGCTCTCCCCCCCTGAGGCAGCTTGCAGACCCGGTCGGTGATGGCGGCAATTTCCAGAAGGGGATCAACTGTCACGGATATACGGGCGAGCTCGCCTGTTGATTCGAGCCGGGAGATGAATTGGTGCAGGTCGAAAAAGTGCATGAAATTATTCGAAGCGGTTGCGGTAATACTCTCCGCCCCGGCGGCGCAGGATGGCAAGGTGGTAGAGCTCATCGTATTTAAGCGCGGCAGCCTCCCAGGTAAAGCGTTTTTTCATGCCGTTTTTACGGAGAGCGGCCAGCCCCTTGGGATTGTTAAAAAATGTCCAGGCGGCCCAACCGACGGTGTCGAACAGTGCCGTGGCGCTGTGATTCCAGAATTTGAAGCCATCGCCGCTCATGACCGCTTCGTTGAAGTTTTCAACGCTGTCATCGAGGCCGCCGGTGGCACGGACGATCGGGGGGGTGCCGTAGGCAAGCGAATACATCTGATTCAGGCCGCATGGTTCGAAGGCTGACGGCATCACGAAAAAGTCGGACCCCGCCTCAACCTTGTGGGCAAGTTCTTCGTTGTAGCCGATATAGCAGGCAAATTTTTCAGGGTACATGGCGGCAATGTCGCCGAAGTAGAAATGCGCCCACGGTTCGCCGTTGCCGACCACAACAAACTGGCAATCCATCTCCATAATGCGGTGGATCGCTTCTGCCAGGATATCGGTCCCTTTTTGTTTGACCATGCGTGAAACAATCCCGAACAGCGGCACATCATCACGCTGCGGCAGCCCCATCGCCGTCTGAAGGTCGCGTTTACAGGCAGTTTTCCCTTTTTTTACGGTGCGCGCCGTATAGTTGGCAGCGATGAAAGGGTCAGTCGCCGGATCCCACTCCTCGTAATCAACTCCGTTGAGGATGCCGCTCAAATCGGCGGCCCGATCCCGGATTGCCCCTTCAAGCCCCCAGCCGAATGCGGCGGTCTGAATCTCACGGGAATATTCTTCGCTGACCGTATTGAGCAGGGTGGCGTGGTAGATCCCTCCTTTCAGCAGGTTGACCTGGTCGTCCATTTCCAGCTCAAGATAGTTGAAATGTTTCCAGCCGATGCCGAGCACATCCATCAGTCCGGGATAGAAATTACCCTGATGCTGCATGTTGTGGAGGGTCAGCAGTGAAGCGGTGTTACCGACATAACGGTCGTGCAGATAGGAACTGTTCAGCAGAACCGGGATGACGCCGGTGTGCCAGTCGTGGGCATGAATGACGTCCGGTGACCAATCCAGCATCTTGCAGAGTTCCAGCGAGGCCTTTGAGAGGAAAACGAAGCGGTTGTCGTTGTCGAGGTACCCCTCGCCACCCTGCTGATACAGGCCGGTGCGGCCATAGTAGGCCTCATGCTCCAGTAAATACACCGGCACATCACATCCCGGCAGTCGACCTTCCCAGACGCCGCAATATTGATAGCCTATGATTCCCATCGGCACAACCAGTGTGCCGGGCAACAGTTTCAGCCCGTATTTTTCAGGGTTAACGCTGTAGTAGCGCGGCAGCACAATGCGGACATCATGCCCCATGCGGGCAAGGTATTTCGGGAGTGCGCCGACCACGTCGCCAAGCCCCCCCTCTTTGGCAAAAGGGGCGGCTTCGGAGGCGGAGAAGAGTATGGAGAGCGGTTTGACTGGTTTCATTGATGCTCCGGGGGATGTGCGGCAGTATCGTTCCCTGAGTGTAGCCAAAAGGAACAGGGTGTTATTTTGGTACGCTTTCCCAATCCTTCAGGAACTTGGCAATGCCGGCATCGGTCAGCGGGTGCTTGGCCAGCTGCATCATGACGGAGAAGGGAATAGTCGCAATATCGGCGCCGATCAGGGCCGAGTCGAGGACATGGATCGGATTGCGGACACTTGCCACGATAATCTCGGCCATGTAGCCGTAGTTGTCAAAGATGGTGCGTATCTCTTCGATGATCCCCATGCCATCCTGGGAGATGTCGTCGAGCCGGCCGACAAAGGGAGAAACGTAGGCAGCGCCGGCTTTGGCCGCCAGGAGCGCCTGCATTGAGGTGAAGATCAGTGTCACGTTGATTTTTACCCCTTTGTCAGAGAGAGCCTTGCATGCTTTAAGCCCTTCAGGCGTCATGGGGAGTTTGATAACGATGTTTTTGTGGATCTTGACCAGCTCTTTGGCCTCTTTGATCATGCCGGGGGCATCCAGCGAGATAACTTCGGCCGAAATCGGGCCGTCAACAATCGAGGCGATCTCTTTAATGACATCCTTGAATTTACGCCCTGATTTTGCAATCAGGGAAGGGTTGGTGGTAACTCCGTCAACCAGGCCAAGAGCATGTGCTTCACGAATTTCGGTAACATCGGCGGTGTCGATAAAAAATTTCATTCAGTTCTCCTATTTTTGTGTTGAGTTATGGTCAAGTTGTTCACGGTATTTTTCAAGGCATTCCATAGAGCAGAAATAGTGACGTTGACCGTCCAGTCTTCCGATGACGGCATCTTCCTCTGATACGTAGACCCCGCAGACCGGATCGCGGTGCGTCTCTGTCGCCGGGTTCAGCTGCGGCTCCGGTTTTGGCCGGTTGTTTTTGCCGGAAGTCAATGAGATAACAATGCGATAACCGATGTAGATCAACAGGCCCACAATTAAAAATCTGATCACACCAGTTCCTCCCTTAACAATTTTACAACAGACTCGTCGGATTTTAGCGCGGCGAGAATTTCACACATGCTTTTCCCGATCAGGGGATGCAGCAGATCAGGCGCTATTTCACAAAGCGGCTGCAGGACAAAGCGGCGTTCCGCCAGGCGGGGGTGAGGGACAACGAGGTCTTCTTCGTTAATTACACTGTCACCGTACAGCAGAAGGTCAAGATCCATACTGCGCGGCCCTTGGTGGACTGTCCTGACCCGTTTGAATGTTTCATTCTCGATCCGCAACAGCCGGGTCAGCAGGGAGCGGGCATCGAGACGCGTTGAGATCCTGAGAACCGCATTGCAGAACAGGTCCTGGTTTACATTGCCAACCGGAGATGTCTCATAAAACGACGACAGTGCTGTCACCCTGCAATCCGGCACTCTGCCGACCTCCGCAACGGCGCGTAACAGGTTTAGTTCACGGTTCCCGAGATTGGAGCCGAGTGCTATGTAGGCTTCAGTTTCCACCGGATGATTAAAGCATAACGGCAACGGTGCGTCAACTGTAACACCTGCGGTTTCAGCAAAAAAACACCCCGGTAACTAGGAGGGGAAGCTACCAGGGCAAATGAGGGCTCGTAAGGACCCTCGCAAGCATTTCTCTATGTTAAATATATACTTTTTCAGAAATATTAACAAGCAATACTCTACCCTTTTGGTAGGTGATCTTTGGTGCCGGGGAGAGACGCTGCAAGTCCATCCGGCAGGGCATCGTAGCGAAGTTTTACTTTGAGCCGGTCCAGCATCCTGCGGTTATCTATAACCCTTGTCTGACTTACATAGGAAAGCATCAGCGGTGACATGATCAGGCGTGCTTCAGACAGCGATACCTGCGGCTGTCTCGGGAAGCCGAGCGCATCGGCGCAGGCATTGAAATACGACGTCATGCTCGAAGGGTGCCCGTCGCTGATATTGAAAATATCGCCCTCCCTTCCCAGTTCAGCCGCTTTAATGCAAATCGCAGCAAGATCGTCGGCATGGATGCGGTTACTGGGCCCCGATTCCTCCTCACGCAGCAGCGGCTGTCCCTGGCTGATCTGCATGAGAGGCAACCGTCCCGGACCATAGATGCCGCTTACGCGGAGAATGACAACGGGGACATTCCTGGCGGCGCCGTATTGGGCAAAAGCACTCTCGGCATCAAGACGGCGCTTTCCCATCGCCGAATCTGAATTTGCAGGTGATTCTTCCGTTATCAGATCACCGCTAGCACCGGCGTAAACAGAAGTGGCACTCATGTAAACGATCTTTGCCGGTTTTTCAGCTTCCGGAATCTGCCTGATAAAGTTTCTGGCGCGGCTGTCGCTAATCCCCCCGCCAGGAGGTGGGATGAGGTAAAGTAGGATGCTGCCGGCCAGATTGAGCGGCGGAGTCTCCGCGCCATTGTCGAGCGTGGCGCTAATGGTCGTAAAACCGGTAGATTGCAAACGGGAGGCGTTTTCAACCGATCTGACCATACAGACAGCGCTGCCCCCCGACTCCTGACACAAACGCGCTATACGTTCACCGATGTAGCCGCATCCGGCGATAAATAGTTGCTGCATGATAATCTCCGGATTTTTATGACAAAAACGACTTCGCCAGCGGAGCCATAACTTCATCGGCAGATCCAATGGCCGCCGTGCGCTCATCCGCAGTCATAAACTTTTTGAGGTATTTTTTTGCCTTCTTCTTGTCGCCGGCGACTGTCTCAGCCATCTTGAGGAGGATCCCGACCGGCACCCCGTTGCGGAAACCCTGTACCAGTTTTTCAATCTCGTCGCTGCGCTGTTTTTCCGTCCAGGTTTTGAAGAGTGACGCACCCAGATCATTGTTGTTGTCAAGCATATGCATCTCCGGATAATAGAATTTAAAAGCCCCGCAGATTTCTCTGCGGGGCTTGGATAGTAACATTAAACAAAAACGGTGACTACTTTTTCTCGCAAAACTCGTCGTAGGTGAGAGCTGCCAGTTTCTGGTAATAGGCGAAATGTGATTTGACTCCCCGGGCTGCTTTTTCCATCAGCTCTTTGGCCTGCTCCGGATTGGCTTTTTTAAGCATCTGGTAACGGTTTTGCCCGGAGGTGTAGTCGCTGAATTCAATAGACGGCAGTTTGCTGTCCAACTGTAGCGGGTTTTTACATTCGGCAGTCAGTGCTGGATTGTAGCGATACAGCGGCCAGTAACCGGAGTTAACAGCTTTTTTCTGTTCGTCAACGGCGGTGGTCATGTTAATGCCGTGGGCGATGCAGTGCGAGTAGGCAATGATAATGGAAGGACCATCATACGCCTCTGCTTCCATCATAGCCTTGATGCACTGTGCCGGATTGGCCATGGAAACCTGGGCAACATACACAGAACCGTAAGACATGGCCATCATCCCCAGATCCTTTTTGGACAACGGCTTGCCGCCTGCGGCAAAAAGAGCTACCGCGCCCATCGGTGTTGATTTAGATGCCTGGCCGCCGGTATTTGAATAGACCTCGGTATCGAGAATAAAAATGTTGATATTTCTGCCGCTGGCAATGACATGATCAAGACCGCCATAACCGATATCGTAGGCCCAGCCGTCGCCGCCGATACACCAGACAGATTTATTGACCAGATAATCAATAAATGGAATCAACTGTTTCGCAGCAACAGCTTTGCTCCCTTTGAGGGCAACCTTGAGTTCATCCACACGGCCACGCTGCGTCTCAATGTCAGCCTGGGTGATCTGCGGTGCGGTAAGAATTTCCTTGGCAAGTTTCGCAGCAGCAAAACCCTTGGTCTCTGCCAGGTCGGAGAGGAAGTCACGAGCAGATTTAGTGAACTGATCAACGGTCAGACGCATACCGAAACCGAATTCCGCGTTGTCTTCAAACAGCGAATTAGACCATGCCGGTCCACGGCCATCGGCGCGTTTTGCATACGGAGTAGTGGGGAGATTTCCACCATAGATTGAGGAGCAACCTGTTGCATTGGCAACCAGCATTCTGTCGCCAAACAGCTGAGTGAGCAACTTCAAATATGGTGTCTCGCCGCATCCCTGGCACGCGCCGGAAAATTCAAACAGCGGTCGTACCAGCTGATTGCTGCGCAGCGTTTCAAGCTTCAGCTTGCTGGCGTCAACATCGGGAAGAGACAGGAAAAAGTCAAAATTTTCTGACTCGGCAGCACGCAGTGGCGGCTGGAAATGCATATCCAGGGCCTTATGCTCAGGATTTTGCTTGTCTTTTGCAGGGCAATTGTAGGCGCAGGCGCCGCAACCGGTACAGTCTTCCGGAGCAACCTGAACAGTCAGTTTTTTACCGGCCATCTCGGTAATTTTGCAATCGACTGATTTGAAAGTTTTTGGGGCTTTCTTAAGCAGATCCGCATCGTAGGCCTTGAGACGAACCGCTGCGTGTGGGCAGACAAATGAACAGATGCCGCACTGGATACAGAGTTTTTCATCCCATACCGGGATATCAATAGCGATATTGCGTTTTTCGTACTGTGATGTTGCTGTCGGGAAAGTACCGTCGGCAGGCATCTTGGAAACAGGCAGATTATCGCCCAGTCCGGCAACGATAACACCGGTAACCTCTTTAACAAATTTTGGCGCCTTGCTGGAAACGGCAGCAGCCATCTTCAGCTTACTGGTGACTTTGGCTGGGACTTTGACTTCATAGAAGTTGTTCAGACCGGCATCAACCGCTTTGTAGTTCATCTCAAGAACTTTTTCGCCGGCTTTGCCGTAGGATTTTTTGATAGCCCCTTTGATGGAAGAAACGGCGTCCTTGAGCGGGATGATGTTGGAGATTTTGAAGAACGCAGTCTGCATGATGACATTGATACGGGGTCCAAGACCAATTTCGTTGCCGAGTTTAACGCCATCAATGACGTAGAATTTGAGCTTTTTGTCGATGATCTGCTGCTGTACTTCCTTCGGAATGG
Organism: Deltaproteobacteria bacterium; assembly: GCA_019162745.1. Classification (GTDB taxonomy): domain Bacteria; phylum Desulfobacterota; class Desulfuromonadia; order Geobacterales; family Pseudopelobacteraceae; genus JACRCG01. Next base: position 25,116 of record JAFLLC010000208.1, read on the forward strand.
TATCCCAGACTTCTTCGTGGTCAAAAGGAGCATTCAGCAGGAAGGTGGCACCATTTTTGGCGCGGGCAAGAAGATCGTATTTTTCCAGGAACGAAAAGTTATGGCACGCCACAAAATCGGCTTCCTGTACTAGGTATGGCGCACGGATCGGGTTTTTGCCGAAACGAAGGTGTGAAGTCGTCATGGAGCCGGCCTTCTTGGAGTCGTACACGAAGTAGGCCTGAGCGTTGTTGTTGGTTTCCTCACCAATGATCTTGATGGAGTTCTTGTTGGCGCCGACGGTGCCATCTGAGCCGAGACCGAAGAACATCGCCTCGTAGATGCCAGGCATCGGGTTTTTGAAGGAGTAATCAACCTCAAGGCTGCAACCGGTGACATCTTCCACAATACCGACTACAAATTTATTTTTCGGCTTTTTAGCCTTCAGGTTGTCCAGAACCGCTTTTGCCATGGCCGGGTTGAACTCTTTAGAGCCAAGGCCGTAGCGACCGCCGACGATGACCGGATAGCCATCAAACTTGAACTTACCGTCAGCCATCGCTTCGCCGATAGCAGTGCGAATATCAAGGTAGAGTGGTTCGCCGAGCGAACCTGGCTCTTTGGTACGATCGAGAACGGCAATCTTTTTTACAGTTTTGGGGAGCGCCTTGATAAAGGCGTCAAGCGGGAATGGACGATAAAGATGAATCTTGATAACGCCGACTTTTTCCCCGGATTTCATCAGATTTTCAACCGTATCCTGCACAACATCAGCACCGGAACCCATGACCACAACCACTCGGTCAGCGTCCTTAGCTCCGGCATATTCGACCAGCTTGTACTTACGGCCGGTCAATTTACCGAATTTATCCATCTCTTCCTGAACCATTTTTTCGCAGACGGGGTAATAACTGTTGACCGTTTCGCGACCCTGGAAGTACACATCCGGATTTTGGGCAGTACCGCGCATTTCGGGGCGATCTGGTGAGAGCCCCCGCAGTTTGTGCTGGGCAATCAACTTGTCATCTAGCATAAAGCGCATATCATCATATGAAATTTCTTCAACTTTCTGGACCTCGTGAGAAGTGCGGAAACCATCGAAATAGTGCAGGAACGGAATACGGCTGCGCAGGGTGGATGACTGGGCGATCAGGGCAAAGTCCATGACTTCCTGAACATTGTTGGAACAGAGAAACGCCCATCCTGTGGCACGACAGGCCATAACGTCTGAATGGTCTCCAAAAATGGAGAGCGCCTGGGCAGCAATAGCTCGGGCAGTAACATGAAAAACCGTCGGGGTAAGCTCGCCGGCAATTTTGTACATGTTGGGGATCATCAGCAGCAAGCCTTGGCTGGCGGTGAAAGTTGTGGTCAGAGCACCTGCCTGCAGAGCACCATGAACAGCGCCGGATGCGCCGCCTTCAGACTGCAGTTCAGCAACAGTCGGGACAACTCCCCAGATGTTTTTCTCGTTTGCAGCGCTTTTGGCGTCAGATATTTCGCCCATAACCGATGATGGGGTGATCGGGTAAATGGCGATGACTTCGTTGGTGGCGTGGGCCACGTGGGCGGCGGCGGTATTGCCGTCGATGGTAACCATCTTTTTGCTCATGTGTTTCCTCCTCAGTGGGGTGTATGCGTTTAAACAACTGCCTAAATTAAAAACCCGGGCAACCACAAAGGATTGTCCCTGCCAAACGTTACAACTCGTTTCTTCCCTGCAGCGCCCACTGCACGGTAGCCGCATCTACAAATTCAATATCGCTTCCAAGCGGAATGCCATGTGCCAGACGACTGATTTTAACGCCGGTCGGTTTCAGTAATCTGGCCAGGTAGAGGGCCGTTGCCTCACCCTCGACGGTAAAATTTGTGGCAATCACCACCTCATGAACCGTACCAGCGCCGATACGCTCCATAAGCTCCATGATCCGCAGGTTGGAAGGACCGATACCGGACAATGGCGAGATGGCGCCCTCCAGCACATGATAGACACCCTGATAGGCGTTGCTCCGTTCAAGGGCCATCAGATCCTGAGAATTTTCAACAACACAGATAATGCCGGTATCCCGATTGCCGGAGCAGATGGAACATGGGTCATTCTCTGTGATGGCAAAGCAGGTTGAACAGGCTCGTACCCGGTCGCGTACCTCACACAGCGTTTCTGCCAGTGTTGTCATGTTTCCCGGCGATTTGAGCAGATGAAAGGCCAGACGGAGAGCGGTACGTTCTCCGATGCCCGGCAATTTCTTCAGTTCACCCACCAACCGCATCAATGAGGATGATTTTGTTAACATAAATTCCGGCACAAATAAAACATTTTTTTAGTATTATAGCGACGTTAAAAAGAAGCTCCCCCGCTCTGGACGGGTCAAACTGTGACCTAAAACCACGGAGGAGCACTAAAACAATGAATCTCTGCCTGCTGTAATACAGCCGACCATCGTACTGCACACGCAGGCTACTATTAGCCGAACTAAAACTTTTAGTCAAATTAAAATATAAAACGGCCTGGCTGAGTCAAGTTATGCCTCAGTCAGCTCTTTAACTAACTGATACTGCTAGAAAAGACCAGGTATACTCATGCCGCCGGTTATTTTAGACATTTCATCCCCCATCTCAGCATGAACTTTCTTCAAAGCCTCATTGGCTGCGGCTATGACGAGGTCCTGCAGCATTTCAACATCATTCGGGTCGACCGCTTCTTTTTTTATTTCCAGTGAAATAATCTCGTTTTTCCCGTTCACCTGAATAGTTACGGCGCCTCCCCCTGATGTTGCTACGGCTGTTTTTAAGCTTGCCTCTTCCTGCAGCTTGGCCATCTTCTGCTGGATCATCTGGGCCTGCTTCATGATATTTGCTAATCCCTTTGACATCTTTTCCCCCTAATATTTTTTTGATTATGCTTCGGTAGCGTCGGGAACGGCTAGAATTTCTGTACGTCGGTGATACTGCAGCCGAACACCCGCTCTGCCTCTTTGACGACCGGATGGTTTACGGCCTCCTGCTTCAGTTCTTCAAGATGCTGCTCGGCATCACTCTTTTTTTTTTCTGCCAGTGACAGTGGCGCGTCGGTGAATCCGGCATCAATAGATTTTACCCGGATGGTGGTATTCACGCCGGTAAAAGTGCAGGCGAGAGCTGTTACCTCAGCGATAAAGTCGCCATCCTGGGCGGCGATCAGATAGTAACTCCCGGCGGGGAAGCCTATTTCAATCAAGCCGGTTTCCCGCTTGAGCGGGCTGCCATGCTCAAGCACAGATCCAAGCTGGCGATCCTTTTCATTGACAAAAACCACAAAACGACCCCAGTCAGTAACTCCTGCGGCAGATTGAGGGGAGGGGGCGGCAACAGCAACAGCGGCAGGCTGGGTCTGCCGGGACGGGACTGCGTGCGACGGTTCTGTCTGCTGCGGCACCGGCGCCGGAGCGACTCGGGCGGTCTCCCATGGCAGCGTCGGTGTATGGACCGCAGCCGTTTCCAGCGATTTTATTTTTTCAATCAGCTCCTGAATCGGCACCAGAGGCGCCAGCAGAGCCGCTTTTAAAAGTGCCATCTCCACAATCAGGCGCGGAAAACTGGCATACCCCATTTCAGACTCAGCCTTTATAAGCAGCGTCAAGCGGCGTTGAATGTCCAATGCGGTGATGTGAATTGATTGTTTCTGCAGCTCATCAAGTTCCGCCGCTGTTATATCGAGGATCTCTTCCGGCTTTTTTACCGAGCGAATCACGAGCAGATTGCGGAAATGCTCGATCAGTTCCTGACAGAACTGGCGCATGTTGTATCCGACCAGATCGACCTGCCTGATTCCGGCAAGCACGCCCTGGGTGTCGCCCCCGAATATCGCCGCTGAAATTTCTGCCAGCAGGCGGCGATCGATGGTTCCGAGCAGCGTTCCGACATCCTCGTCTTTGACGTCGTTTCCGCAGAATGCCAGCACCTGATCGAAAGCGGTCAGCGAGTCGCGCATGCTGCCGTCACCTTTGCGGGCAATGAGTGCCAGTGAAGTATCAGAAACCGTTACGGACTCTTTTTCGGCAATTTCGCGCAGTCTGGTGATGATCTTTGGCAGCGTAACCCGCTTGAAATCAAAACGCTGGCAGCGGGACAGAATTGTCACCGGCAGCTTGTGCGGCTCAGTCGTGGCAAAGATGAATTTAACATGCTCAGGCGGCTCTTCGAGTGTCTTCAGCAGCGCATTGAACGCGTTGGTGGAGAGCATATGGACTTCATCGATGATGATGATACGGTAACGGCTGTGGGAGGGGAGATATTTTATGTTGTCGCGCAGGTCGCGGACGTCGTCGACGCCGTTATTGGAAGCGCCGTCGATCTCGAAAACGTCGGTTGATGTGCCTTTGGTTATCTCGATACACTGCGGGCAGACGTTGCATGGCTCGTGTGTGACCCCCCTTTCGCAGTTAAGGGTTTTGGCCATGATGCGGGCGGTGCTGGTCTTGCCGACGCCGCGGGCTCCGGTAAAGAGGAAGGCGTGGGCAACGCGTCCTGAATCTATGGCGTTTTGCAGCGTGCGGCTGACATGTTCCTGACCGGCCAGTTCGGAAAAGTTTTGGGGGCGGTATTTCCTTGCCAGGACTTCATAGTGAGTGTCATTGGACAAGAGCTCTAACCTCGCAGGTAGTCTGACTCTCCACTATATGAAACGGGGAGCAGTATTTGCTTTCAGGGGGATGTGGAAGGGAAAAATGTTTGCAGACGCAGATGATAGCCGGGTTTACCCGCGGCACACAGCAGGAGCCGCTGCCGTTGCTTCCTTCCGGACCTGGCGGAGTTCACGGCGTGCCGTTGCGCGAGGCCCGGCTATCATCTTCGCCTGCAAACAGCAAACATACGATGTCAAATTTGTGATGACAACAAGGCGGCGATGAGAAAGCGAAGGAGGCATAGTAAAAACTAGGCCGAGGAGCTTTCAAAGAATCAACGCAGTTAGCGCCCAAAAGTGGCATCGTGAAAAAATGGCGGAGAGACAGGGATTCGAACCCTGGGTACGCTATTAACGTACACACGCTTTCCAGGCGTGCTCCTTCAACCGCTCGGACATCTCTCCATTTAATCGAACAGGGAATATAGTATATGATTTTCTTTTTGTCCAGCATTTCATAATAAGCTTTGAAATGAGGGTATCATGACTGTACATTCCAGGCGGGAGCATCATACTATGAAAATCGGTATTATCACAGCCATGCCGGAGGAATACCGTGCCGTGGCGGCAGGTCTCGGCGCCGTTACTGCCATATCGTTAGGAAATCTAAGGGCCGGGCGATCCATTTCTGCCGGGTATGAGTTCCTTGTTGTGGAGTCGGGGATGGGGTTTGATAATGCCGCCAGAGCCGCAGAGGCGCTTATTAGTGATGATTGCCCCGACCTGCTGATCTCGACCGGATTCTGCGGCGGGATTGATCCGGAACTGCAGGCCGGGGATGTTGTTGTGGCGGAAAGAATTATTATTGCCAATGCGGAGGGGTTTGAGGAAATACCGGTGTTGTTTTCTGTAATTGGCCAGAACTTTGTCGCTCGTCAGGCGGGTGAGGGAGAACGGACCGTCGGGGGGGGCTTTGTCAGTACACCGGTCATTACGTCAAAAGCACGTCTGGCAGCGATGCTGTCTGGCTCTTGCCAGAATCAGGTCGTGGAAATGGAGAGCGGGGCGGTCGCCAACATCGCTGCGGAAAACAACATTCCGCTGCTGGCAATCCGCGCCGTCAGTGACATAGCTGAAGAGGAGCTCGGATTTTCGCTGGATGAATTTTGCGACCCTGGCCTGCGTCGCATCCGCATAAGCAAAGTGCTGCTGACAATCCTGCGCAAACCCCATATCATCCCTCAGCTTCTCCGCCTCTCCCGCAGCAGTCGCAGGGCAGCGGAGAGTCTGACGGCGGCGTTGTCCCGCCTATTTTCCACCCTTTAAAATGCTTCCCGCCGGTGACCATGGGTAATCGCGCAGATGTTCCCCCAGCTGCTCTTTCGTATAAGAATTAACCCGCCTCAGCGCCAGTACTACGACGATCAAAATCGGCAGTGTGAACATCAATACGGCGCAGAGCGCCATAAACTGTTCACCAATGACAAGCGCCATGGCGATGTTGAAGATCAGCACCGACAGATACAACAGTGGTCCCAGCAGCGAACGGAAGGGGAGGTTGACGATACCCTTCGGAGCGTCATGGAGGCGCCTGGCATCGATCAGCTGCAACGCTGCAATCAGGCAAAAGCTGGTCAGCAGCCACCCACCATAGTTGGAAAGCGGCACACCGAAATGGAGTCCCGCTTCGCGATAGCCGTAAATCTGCCCCAGGAACCAGCGCCGTCCCTGCAGCGCCACCGGATCTATCACGATGTCGAGGAACGTTTGCAGGAATGACCCAAGCAGCAGTGCCGCAAATGAGCGGCGGATGGAGCGGGTTTCCAGGGTGGCAACATTCCAGCGCCACGCCTTGAGCGGTGAGAGGATAAAAAGCGCCGTTGCGTAGCTGCAGTAGGATAGGAAAACGTAGGAGAGCGAGTCGAAGAACGGCACCCCGGCAATCCAGAGTTCGCGGCAGCTGGTGGTGTCGATGTAATGATACCAGCCGTAGGGGAATCCGGTATTGATCGAGAGCCACTCCGAGCCGAAGGCGATAAGATAGCCGACGAGCGTGAAGGTGGCAGTCCGCTGCCAGCCGATGTGTGGCACGCATGTCAGCAGAAATGCCGCGAAGAAAGCAAATACATAGGGGCGCATCGTAACGGTGCCGATGGCGATGTCGAGGAAATGGGGCATTATTGAACGAGCCAGAACTGCCCCTGAGGGGTGCGGGCTATCTTGATCCGTCCGGTTGAATCAACCGTGACAATTTCCATCACGGTTGATTTTTCCTCATGCTTGAGGTTCTCAGCGAAGATGTGCCCGGTAATTAACAGCTCATACGAGACCAGATAGCCTGCGTTAGGGCCGTTCTGTTCGATGCGTAAATCGCCCATCTTCAATTGAATCTGATCGAACACGGAAAACATGTTACGGAAATAATCCTGGACATCAGCCAGGGTCGTCCCGTCACCTGCGGACCAGTCGTCGTCGAGGCATCCCATGAGCCCGGAGTCGTTTTTTGCTTCATAGGCTTCGCTGAATTTCTGATAAAAAGATTGGATTTGCAGCTTGTCGTTCAGGATGTTTCTGACTTCAACGTCCTCCGGGGAAAGTTGCCCTAATGCCTCAATGTCACGCTTGACAGCCGCGCCGCCACTCTTGGCCAGCTCTTCCAGATGTTCTTTCCACTCATTCTCGTTAGTGGTGATGAAAATTCGCGCCGCGCTTTTCATGGCGCTTAGCTCGTCTTTGAGCACCAGCATAACCCGGTTGGCTCCTGAACCGGCCAGGTCGAGAGCCCTGTCAAGATCCTTCTCCAGCGCGTTCATCTTATCAAGCCGGCGGACTGTCGTTGTCTCATCACTGGCAGCCTTGAAGCGCTCCTGAAAAGTTTTCCTCTGGGCAGCGATCTCTCCGGCAAATAGCGTGAGATCCTTTTTCGCTTTGCTTTCCGCCGCCTCCCAGATGCTGAGCATCTTCGAAAAGCACTTGTACCCCTCCAGTGTAGCGGGACCAATAGGAGGGCCGCCTTCACGATAATAAATCCCCTTGCCGTAGGACTGGACCAGCTTCTGCAGTGATTCAATGCGGTGCCCATTTTCTTTCCAGGCCTTTTGCAATGCTGAATAAATCTTCGTGCCGTCGGATGATCCTGTGGCGTCCGGCGCAATAAGCCAGACGCCATCTTTTTGCATGAACGCCTGAGTTGCCCGGGCCGACTCCGCTGCCTCGTCGCCTGTGTACGTGAAATTCTGCAGTCCCTTCGCCGCCAGGGTGCTGCGGCCGATAATAGCCAGAGCCAGCTCATCCATGTCGGCATACCACTGGAGGGTAGAAGCTGCATCCTGTATAGCTGCGAGGGACTTGTTGTAATTCTGTACGACATAGGACCGGTTGAGCACTGCGACATGGTCAAAAATTTCAGGAGCCATAAAGAGCGGTTCAGCTTGAATGCTGTTGAACTTCCCTGTCAAAAAGAGGGTAACAGCGGCGTCGCCGCTTTCAAAACAGTGAAAAGTCGCAATGCTGCCGCACCAGTTGTTGCCGGCAATCTGTTCCGCTCCGAGGCGGGCAACAAGCGTGCTGTCTGCCGGCCGAATTTTTTCGGAAAACTTTTTTTTAAATGCATCCAGAATAGCCCGTGCCGCAATGGCTCTATCAGTAAAGAACGCTTTTTCCTGTCCCAGCAAGACTCCGGCGAGAGAGGCATCCTGTTGAGCCTTTTTTTCCGCTTTTTTCATGTCCAGCCAGGCTTTTAGATAAAATCCGGGTCGGGCGTCGTAAAATGTGCCTTTTTCCTTCAGCTCGCTGATGGCAGTAAGATACGTTCCGGCCTCGCTTCCAAACAGGTTGGCGTAGGCCAGCGCCATGAAATCTTTATCACCGGGACGGGAAAAATATATATTGGCGGCGCTCAGTTGAGCTCCGATCCTCTCTTCGAGTGATTTAGCCATCTGCTTTGACACGGCATTAAAAGCCTTGATCCGGTCGCTGAGGCTCTGCATGTCGCTGTGGGCGGCGGTGCGCGCCAGTTCCAGTCGGGCCTCAGCCTCCAGACGCATTGCGGCTACTTTCGCATCAAAAAGAGCTTTTCGGGCTTTCGTATATGCCTGGCTTCCATCGCTGAAAACCAGCAGGTTGCCAGGCAGCTCAATCAGGGAACCGCTTTCATCATTCGCCAAAGCCGCCGCATGAATAGCACTGCGATATTCATCCGCAAAAGCATTCTCCTCAAACTCAATCAGTGCCTGGTTGTATCCGTTGGCTGGTGACTCGTTATACTCCTTCAGAGCAATTTCCAAGTGTTTCAGGGCCGGCTCCATATTGATCGGCTGAAAGATTCGCTTTTTCTGCCCCTCGGCAATTTCCTCGCTTTGCTCCTTTGCCTCTTTCCCCATTTGCTCGACGGCGTCCTTTTTAAGCACAAGAACCGTCCCCTTAAACTGATTGAAAACCTTCAGCCCCTCGGCTGCCTGGGTGGAGGCCGCTGCAGTCAGGGCGATAACCTGGCTTTCGGCAAGTTTTTTATCACTCTCTGCCTTATCGACGAGGCTCATGACCTCCTGCTGGGCAATCCTTTCCGTGCGATGCTTCGCCATCAATGAACTGCGCATGTCTATAATCTGATCGGCGATTGCCTGTTTCATTTTTTCTTCGCCCGCATCGGTTCCTGTTCCGGCCCACATGCCGCTGTAATCGACCAGTTCCCAATCATTGTCGATCTTGGCCCGGATGGCCGATGGGGACTTGTCTATCACCCATTCGCCGAAACCCTGGGGGTTGCCCTGGATATCGGGAAAAATGGTATTGATCTTGCCGGCCAGGGCTGTGTCAAAGGCATATGCCATGACATATTCACCCAGGGCGATAACCGCCCCCTGGGCAAGGCGAAAGGTTCCCCAGCCCGGCACCAGCGCTCCAAGTACTTCATCGGCCACCGAGCCGCTCAGAGCACGCAGACCCGCTTCGGCCCCTCCGCTGTTCCAGGCCTGATAGGTCGACCAGCCAATTTCCGCTGATTTGATGCTTCCGTCCAGGATCTTCATGCTGACACCAAGCTTCACATCGATATCTGCTTTTACACCCGGCCACAGCGCGCTCAGGCTTTTATCTTCAATTAGCATCTTGCCGACAAGCAGGGGCGCCTGTTCCTGCAGCAGTCCCAGGCGGATTTGTTTAGCGGCAAAGACCTTGGTCGCCGCCAGCAGTGCCGTTTTGGTCCGGTCTATTACCGCATCCTGAACTTTGCCCTCCACATGGGTGAGAATGAAGTTCATTTTTTGTTCGGGGGCAGTCAACGCCTGATAGGCAGGATCAATGCGGAAAACCACATCATAGGCGGCAATCAGGGTTACCGCCGCCTTCCCTTCAGGCGTCTGATCAAAAGCTATTTTCTCGGCGGCGCAAGAAACTTGCACCGTCGAAAAAACCAGAAGCATAACGATCATGGCCAAGGCGTAGATGCGGTGTGGCAATCTTTTCATAGCACTTCCTTCGATTTGTTGGTATCAGCCGACCTACCAAATCTGGTGGAACCAAATGTCCTCACCCCCTCCATTGTATGTTTCGTTAACAGGAGCGATCAGGACATTGCCACTGGAGTCAATTTTGATCACCGCACTATTCTCAGCGGAATTAACCGTACCAGTGGCCACTTCCGACGCATCGGACAGACCGAACAAAAGCGGATTTTTCATGCTGAATACGAGCGGTCCCTTTTCGCCGAGAGCAAAGATGAACTCGCTTGCCCCCATGTCACGCAGGGTCTGGCCATTTCTGCTGGAAGTGAGCTTGCGGCTGAAGGTAAAAGATGTGTAAATTTTCCCATTGGCAGCAGTGACGTTGTTGATTGTGTAGGTAATGTCGATGTTGTCGAAGGCGCTGAAGTCTTTTCTGACGGCGCGGTCCAGCACCGAGGGGTCGGCAGCGAAATCCTCGCTCACCATTGCCATAAAGCGCGCTGGGTCTTCTGCCCGATAGGCGGCAATCAGTTCAGCTATGGCCTGACGGACCAGTGCAGTGATGTTCTGATCGCTGATGGATATCTCCTTACGGGTGGCGTCCACATCATTCGATTTTCCGGTGGTGTCGATGGTTTTGACGAATAGTACGTATGTTTTTCCCGCTTCCGGACGGAAGCTGTATTCAAAGCTGCCATCGGAACTTTTGCGGGCTTTTTCCCAACTTTCCTTGTTGTTGCTGCTGACCTGCACCGAGCCGACCGCCGAGGAGCTGGTGGCCGCTTTGCCGCGCAGCACAATCTGACCGTTTTCCAGCGTCTCACGGTAGACCGTGACCTTGTCTCCCAGTTCATCATAGGAAACGCCGTTCAGGTACAGGTATTTGGTTGATATCTCGTTTTCAGACTGACCGAAGATCCACCATTTGGCCTGGCTGGTGGCCGGCAGCAGGGCCAAAAGTGTGATGACAATAAAATAACGCAACATATTCATAAAAATCTCCTTGAATTGAATTGATTCAATGTAGTCCAAACAGCCGTGGGCCGCGCTGACTGTACAGTTTATAGACACCATCCTCCAGTACAAAAACCAGAGAGGTCTCTTTTGTTTCGCTCTTGGTTTTACTGGTCTTGATGTCGGTCCAGCCGCGGGTAAAGGTAATGGCAACAAAAGCCTTGTTACCCTTGTTGTCAAGAGTGATGTTATTGACCGTATAGCGGAGCGACAGGTTATGGTAGGTACTGAAGTCCCGCTGGATGGCGGTGGTGAGGATTCTTGCCTCGCCTGTGTAGTTGCCGCTTGTCAGTTCTGTGAACTGACGGCTGTTCTTGGCTTCGTAGGCGGAAATGAGTTGGTCAAGTGACTGTCTGACCTGACTATGGCGCTTCGCTGCAATAGCCGACGGTGAATCACTGCTGCCTCCAATCTGCAGACCGGCGCAGGCGGTGAGTGTGGTGTATGGAAGCAGTAAAAGTGATATGGCTATGACAAGTCTGCGCATGTATGCCCCCGTAAAATGCTTGTTAATAACGGAAATTCAGGTGACGGCTGTTTTCAGAACTGCGTGCTAATGCCGCCGGTGACGCTCGTTTCACGGAAATTCTGGCTGCCGCCGACGGCATTTGGGTCGTAGCGGAAGCTGTTTGATGATGCCTTGGCGTACACCATTCCCTGCAACTTGCTCAGCATATCCGGTCGCCAGAAAATATTCATATTGGCAAAAAACTTGGCTGTATCAGTGCCAACCTCTTTTTCCAGGCGGTTTTCGCCTACCTTGAAGTTG